>JBBRQR010000288.1:0-3383 GCA_038226115.1 Sphingomonadales bacterium
ATCGCCAGCAGCCGCAAGCCGCTGAGGCCACCGCGCAATTCGCGGAGCGCGAGGCGGAGGGGGATCATGCGATCCGCCCATCCCGCATCTCGATCACCCGCCCGCACCGCGCGGCGAGCGTCGTGTCGTGCGTAATCAGCATCAGTGTCGCGCCCGTGTCCGCGGCCTGCGCGAACAGCAGGTCGACGATGCCCGCACCGGTGGCCGCATCGAGGTTGCCGGTCGGTTCGTCGGCGAACAGGATCGCAGGGCGGATCGCGGTGGCGCGGGCGATGCCGACGCGCTGTTGCTCGCCGCCCGACAGCTGGCCGGGGTAATGGCCGAGGCGGTGACCGAGGCCGACGGCGATCAGCTCGGCCGCTGCTGCGTCGCGCGCATCGCGCCGCCCAGCAAGTTCGAGGGGCACCGCGACATTCTCAATCGCGGTCATCGTCGGGATCAGGTGGAACGCCTGGAGGACGATGCCGATGCGCCCGCGCCGCGCCCGTGCCAGCCCGTCCTCGTCCAACGCCGAAAAATCCGCACCAGCGACGCGCACCGACCCCGACGTCGCGCGTTCGAGTCCGCTCAGGACCGCCATCATCGACGATTTGCCCGACCCCGACGGCCCGAGGATCGCGAGATGCTCGCCCGCCGCGACATCGAGGTCGACCCCGCGCAGAACATCGACGGCCGCATCGCCGCGACCGAGGCGCAGGGTGACATCGCGCGCAGTGATAGCGATAGGGTCGGCCATGGAATTCCCGAGGAGCAACTGATGCAGGCACGATATGGCAGGCGGCGAGCAGTTTACCACCTGTGCGGCACGGCGCTGTTTGCGGCGATCGCCGTGATTCCCGGGCGCGCCACCGCCGCGCCAGTGAAGCTGATCCTCGCGTTCGGCGATTCGCTGACAGCCGGATATATGCTGCCCCCCGGGGACGGCTTCGCGCCGCAGTTACAGGCGGCGTTGCGGGCGAAGGGCATTGCCGTGACCGTCCACAATGCCGGGGTGTCCGGCGACACCACGGCGGCGGCGCGCGCGCGGCTGAACTGGGTGCTGACCGGCTTGAAAGCGACGCCCGACCTTGCGATCGTCGAGCTGGGCGCGAACGACATGCTGCGCGGCCAGCCGGTCGCGGCGGCGAAAGCCAACCTCGACGCGATCCTGACCGAGCTCGGGCGCCGTCGCATCCCCGTCCTGCTTGCAGGGATGTACGCCTCGCCGAACCTCGGGCGCGTCTATGCCACCGAATTCAACGCGATGTTTCCCGCGCTGGCGAGGGCGCATCGGGCCACGCTGTACCCGTTTTTCATGGCGGGCGTGGTCGGGGCGCCCGGGTTGCAGCTTGGCGACGGGCTCCATCCTACGAAGGCAGGTGTCGCGGTAATCGTCGGCAAAATCACGCCCGCCGTCACAGCCGCCCTCGCACGCTGATGTTGTGAGGCGGTCGGGCAGCACCGACAATATCGTTACTAAACAGACGTTTACGTCACCGCGGCAGTCGCCCGACCCATCGCCAACTGGAACCCGTAGAGCCTCTCAAGTTAAATAGTTAACACAACTATAATATCGCTTGCATTGCTGCAGGACGTGTTATAGAAGCGTTAACTATTGGAGCGCGGCGGCATGGGGCAGCAGCGCGAAAAGGGGTTCTCGCACATGATCACCAGTCTCCGCCTTGCCGCAACCGCCGCCGCAACCGTCGCCGCGCTCACCGTCGCCGCCGTTGCCAGTGCCGGCGTCCCGTTCGACGTTCGCTATGAATCGGAAAAGCCCGGTCTCCAGAACACGACTGCGACCTTCTCGGTCGGTGGCGTCGAGACCTTCGACAGCCTCGATGTTGTCGACCAGACGTCGTTCAAGACTCCATTCGGTACGAATGGCGAGATCGTCGGCGTGTATCGCAACGTCCAGATCCTCGAAGCCGATCAGTATGGCGGGGGCAACGGCAAGGGCAATTATGCCGTCACCTTCGCGGAACGGGGTTACACCCTCGATCTGTATTCGAGCATCAAAGGCGGCGTGAATTATTTCGGATACTGGCTTTCGGCGCTCGATCAGGGCAACCGCGTATCCTTCTACAGCAAGGAAAAGCTGCTGTTCACGTTCGATCCGACCGATGTTTTGAAGGCAGTCGAGCAGAACAAGAACCCTGAGCAGTATTACGGCAACCCGAACGAGCCATTTTTTGGCGCGAACAAGGGCGAGCCGTACATCTTCCTCAACTTCTTCAACGACGAAGGCAGCTTCGACCGGATCGTCTTCGATGAAACACCGGCGCGCGGCGGATACGAGTCGGACAACCACACTGTCGGTCACTTCCTGACCAAAGGTACCGGCACCGGCATCGATATTAACCCCGGCTCGTTCCCGGGTGCCGTTCCCGAGCCGGCGACGTGGGCGATGTTGGTTGCGGGCTTTGGCCTCGTCGGCGTCAGCGCCCGCCGCCGTCGCCCGACGGTCGTCGCCGCGTAAATCAACCGCTTCGCGAGTGGCGTTGCGTGCAGGGCGGGGGCCATGGCCCCCGCCCTTTTCGTGTCGCGCGCCGCTGTCATTGGAATGGCGCTGTGCCGCCGGTCGGTCGGCAAAGTGGGTTAACGGCAAAGCGCATCACGGAACGCCCGCAAGAATGGCTGAACACTGGCGTTAATTCTGAAAGCATCGCCACGACAGCGGTGCGTCAGGGGTTCGCACTTATGATCCGTTTTCGAATCGCCATCATCGCCGCGCTCGCCGGTCCCAGCGTCGCCGGAGCCGTGATCCCATTCGACGTCCGCTACGAATCCGAAGCTGTAGGTATTCAGACGACAACCGCGACCTTTTCGGTCGGCGGGGTCGAAACCTTCGATGCGCGTGCGACCGGCACGAGCAGTTTCACCACCGACTTCGGCACCAGCGGCGCGATCACCGGCGCGTATTCGAATGTCCAGGTGAACAATAACGACCAGTATGGCGGCGCGGGCGGCACAGGCAAATATGCCGTCACCTTTGCCAACGTCGGCTATTCGCTCGATCTGTCGTCGACCATCACCGGCGGCGTCAATTACTTCGGCTACTGGCTGTCGGCGCTCGATCGCGGCAACCGTGTGACATTTTATCGCGGCGGTGCGGTGTTGTTCACGTTCAACCCGACCGATGTGCTCGGGGTCGTCAATGCCAGCGCCAACAGCAGTTCGTACTACGGCAATCCGAATGCGGCATACCGGGGCAGAAACAGCCGCGAGCCCTACATCTTCCTCAATTTCTTCAGCGACCGGGGCAGCTTCGATCGGGTCGTTTTCACCGAAACGCCCGCTGGTGGCGGCTACGAATCCGACAACCATACCGTCGGCCATTTTCTGACCAAGGGCACGGGCACCAGCGTCCGGCTCAGCGTCGCGTCGTTCCCGGTGGGAAGCAT
>JBBRQR010000289.1:0-3368 GCA_038226115.1 Sphingomonadales bacterium
CGATCGGCTCGCCGCCTTTGCGCGCGGCGATCTGTGGCACGGTCAGTCGCTTCATCGGGGCGGGCGTCGGCGTCGCGCGGCTGGTCGCGGTATCGAGCATGTATTGGGCAGACATCGGGCGGTTGTAGCCGCCGTCGCAGCGAAAATCTATTCCGCCACTGACCGGTCGCTGGCAAGATCGATGACCAGATCGGCGCGCGGCGGCATTTCGGCATCTATCCAGCGGATGAGACGCTCGTAATGGGCGAGGAATGCCACGATTCCAGCTGGCGTCATTGTCGCCGGCCCACGCGGTCGTCGACGTTCAGCATCCTGCCGCCACCCAACGACCGTGGCGAAGTCGGGTGGGCGCAGGACGATCAGGCGGGCGATGGTAGCGAACAGTGCGCGGTAGGGTCCGGCTAATTGATCGTTGACGAAGCGCCGCCACGCACCGTCGGCATCGTGCACACGTTCGAGGTCGTTGACTGGCAGGAACAACGCGGCGGCGGGTTGGGCGATCGCACCCAGACACCAGCCCTCAAGAACAATGATGTCGGGCCGCTCGACCACCGGCCACGTGGTACGTGGCGCGGCTTCGTCGGCGACCTTGTCGAAACGCGGCACTGCTACGGGCTCGCCAGCAACGAGCTTTGTCAAAACGGTCAGGCCTAAGACGACGTCGTGTGTTCCCGGTGGACCGCGCGTTTTTAGCAACGGATGAACAGCCGCCGCTAACTGCTGCCTCGTCGTGGCACCGAAATACAGGTCGTCGAGCGATAGCGTCGCCACTGTCCCGCCACGCGCGGCAATCGCGGCGGCGATGCTAGACTTTCCAGCGCCTGGCGGACCGCATAGCCCGACGACCAGCGGCGCAGCGTGGTCGAGTGACCACAATTCGACGGCGGCGGCGATCAGGGCGGCGGCGTCGCGGACGCGTCGGTCAGGCGATCGGACGATCACACCGTCGGTGAGCGCGCGGTTGACGTCATGGGAAGGTTAGGTCGCCAGTCGCTGTCAACGACGATGCTCTTCGCCAGTGCTCGCGCGGATGGCAGGCGAGCCCTTGACGGCAGGCGGCGGTCGAAGGGGCCGACGGACTGAAGCAGCACGGCATCGGTGCTCAAGTCGCACAATTCGAGAACATCGATCCGATCTCGTTGCGACACTGGCGTCGTCGTTAGCCAGCAGCGCAGCGATCGCTCCATTGTCGCCAAGCCGGTCAAACCTCGCGCCGAGCGGGCAAGGATCCGACCGGCCCAAAGGCGGGTCATCGCCAGCATTCCCATTAGGCTCGCGACGACGGGCCAAAAGCGTGATTCGATACCGAAGGCGGCGATCGCGACAACCGCCGATGCGATCGTCGCCCAGCCCAAGTGGCGCGCCGTCGAAACGACCCGACGATGACGCGCGATTGCCCAAGAGGCTTTCGGTGCCACGACGCTGGCGAGAATATAGTGGGCCGCATCCTCTTCAAGGACATGCAGCTGATCGTCAGTCTGATCGGCCATAATGTCTCACGCCGTATTGTCGATTACTTCGAGGAACCGTATCCGCGTCCACAACGACAAGTTGTCAGTCCCGTCAACAAACCATATCCGTTTCGGGGGAAGTATCTTGCAAAACTATCGCCATCGTTGTGCACTGGCGGTGGGGATGATGCGAAGGTTGCGCACGATTCGAAGTTAACGGACCGATATTACGTCATTATCGCAAAAATAACCTTTGGTAAACTTTTCGGATCGGCATAGGGAGGGACATGGGCAGCGATTCGACCATGTTGATCGAACAGACCGTCAACGATCAGATTGCGTTTGCGCAATCTTCGCCAACAATTGCGGCTAAAATGACGCCACGTGCGGCGTTCATTTGCGTTGGCGATCCAGAAGATGCGCGGACCTGGTCAGGGACGCCGCTGCACATGCTGACGCATTTGCGCTGCTATTTCGATTTCCAGGTTATCGTGGCGCGGCCTTGGGCGAAATGGTTTCAGCCACTTCGGCGTGTAATCGCCTTCGTCACATTGGGTCGGATTAACATTTACTGGTCCCCCTTCTGGGCCGCGCTGGCAAGCCGCGACGCGCGCCAAAGTATCAGCGAAAATAATATCGACTATGTCTTCTGCGTTGGCATCTCACCGATCTGCTCGCTGCTCACCACGACGAACCGCACAATTCTTATCTCGGACGCCACCGTAGCTGGCCTGATCGACTATAACCCGAAGTTCACTGCCATGTCGGCATCATTCCGCCAGCTCGCAAAGGACGTTGAAACTAACGCGGTCAGCCGATCGCACGCCGCTTTCTACCCGTCATCATGGGCCCGCGATGCCGCCTTGCAATTCCACCACGCCGACGGTCGCAAAGCGCATTATGTTCATTGGGGGGCAAACCTGATCGCCGACGGGGCCCGTGCCCATAGTGGCGATGCGCCTGCCGAATGGCGGCTCTTGTTCGTCGGCGTTAACTGGGCGGGCAAGGGTGGCGATGTCGCCGTCGCCGCGGTTCGGCTTCTCGTAAAAATGGGAATAAGGGTCCATCTCGACGTCGTCGGCAGTCAACCCGACAATCCGCAATTCGGTGATCCGAACATCACCTTTCATGGTTTTCTTAACAAGAATAATCCGTCCGAGCGCGTTCGTTTGATCGAGATGTTCAGCACCGCGCATCTGTTGCTGTTTCCAACTCAATTCGAAGCGCTCGGTATCGTCAGTGCTGAAGCGGCATCGTTCGGTGTGCCGACGATTGCGTATCGAACCGGAGGCGTCTCCTCCAACGTGGTTGACGGCGAGACCGGTATACTCCTCGAACCTGCCGCCTCTCCCCGGGCGTGGGCAGACGTGATATTCGAGCTGATGAACGATCCGGTACGGTATGATGCAATGTCGCAGGCTGCGCTGGCGTGGAGCCGCGACACGGTCAACTGGTCGACATGGGCGGCAACGGTTGCCGATGTCTTATTTACCGATATGTCACCGTCGGGCGATAAGTGCCCTCAACCGCGATTGGGATAATCCCGCTGATGGGTTGAAGTCGTAAAGGCACGCCATGCTAGCTAAGGTCTCGCATCTCGGACGCAAGTTTCTTTCGGCAGATGCGCGCCGCCGCCTCAAGGCCTTTACCGACCCCCTTTTGGCGGCAATCGGCTCGGTTCAGGCAGCGAAACGCACAACCTCGGTGGTGGCGCTGACCTTCGATGACGGTCCGGATGCGGTGGTGACCCCCCAGATACTCGATCTGCTGCGCCGTGCCGGTGCGCACGCCACCTTCTTCGTTCTCAGCGATCTTGCCGAGCGGTTGCCGCATATCGTTCGAGACATCGTCGACCAGGGTCACGAGATCGGGCTGCACTGCGACCGCCATGATCGTCTGACGCAATTGCCGACTGGC
>JBBRQR010000290.1:0-3349 GCA_038226115.1 Sphingomonadales bacterium
CACCGCAGCATGCGGCCGTGGCCGACCAAGAGTGTCGGAATTCTTTACACTTCGCGTGCGCCGAACGCCGCCGCGGGCATGCCACGGGGTCGCCCCGCCGTCGCCGCGAACGGGGTCAACCTTGACACGGCGGCGCGCAGCGTGTGTCACCGCGCGTCGCTCAATTCCTCGCCGAACGGACCTCCGATGCACGCCTACCGCTCGCACACTTGCGCCGCATTGCGCGCCGCCGACACTGGGACGACCGTTCGCCTGTCGGGTTGGGTTCACCGTAAGCGCGATCACGGCGGCGTACTGTTCGTCGATCTGCGCGATCATTACGGCTTGACGCAGATCGTAGCCAACGCCGGTTCGCCCGCGTTCGACATTCTCGACCGCCTCCGCGCCGAGAGCGTCGTCACGGTTACCGGTGAGGTCGTCGCCCGCGCTCCCGAAGCCGTCAACCCGAAGATGGCGACCGGTGAGATCGAACTGCGCGCTGCCGACATCACCATCCAGTCGCGTGCGGACGACCTGCCGCTCCCGGTCGCGGGCGAGGCCGATTATCCCGAGGATATTCGTCTCAAATACCGCTTCCTCGATCTGCGTCGCGAGCGGCTCCACCGCAACATTATGCTGCGCTCGAACGTCATCGCATCGCTGCGGCGGCGGATGATCGATCAGGGGTTTACCGAGTTTCAGACTCCGATCCTGACTGCAAGCAGCCCCGAGGGCGCGCGCGACTTCCTCGTTCCCAGCCGCGTCCACCCGGGCAAGTTCTACGCGCTGCCGCAGGCACCGCAGATGTTTAAGCAGCTGCTGATGGTCGCCGGCTTCGACCGCTATTTCCAGATCGCGCCGTGCTTCCGCGACGAGGATGCCCGTGCCGACCGCTCGCCAGGTGAATTCTACCAGCTTGATTTCGAGATGAGCTTTGTAACGCAAGACGATGTTTTCGCGGCGATCGAGCCAGTTTTGGCGGGCGTGTTCGACGAGTTCGCCGGGTTTGCCAAGGATTCGCCGTGGTCGGTGACCCCCGCACCGTTCCCGCGCATTCCGTATGCGGAATCGATGCTGAAATACGGCAATGACAAGCCTGACCTGCGCAACCCGATCGAGATCGTCGACGTCACCGAGGTCTTCCGCGGCAGCGACTTCACCCTGTTCGCCAAAATGATCGAAGGCGGCGCGGTCATCCGCGCCGTCCCGGCACTTAAGACCGGGGGCCTGCCACGCAGCTTTTTCGACAAGATGAACGATTGGGTGAGGACCGAAGGCTGGGCTGGTCTCGGCTATCTACGCTTCCTCGACGGCATCGAATTCGCCAAGCGCCACGCCCGCGGCGACGTGCCGGAGGACGAGCTCGAAGTCTATATGTCGAAGGAAATCCCCGTTGCGAGCGGCCCTGTCGCCAGCAAACTCGACACCGACCGGCTGTTAAGGCTCGCCGAACTGTGCGGCATCGGCAGCGGCGACGGGGTCTTCTTCGCCGCCGATGTACCGCTGAAGGCCGCGAAGCTCGCCGGACTCGCGCGAACCAAGGTCGGAACCGATCTCGGCCTGATCGAACAGGGCGCGTACAAATTCTGCTGGATCGTCGACTTTCCGATGTTCGAATACGACGAGGACGCCAAGAAGATCGACTTCAGCCACAACCCCTTCTCGATGCCGCAGGGCGAGCTCGAGGCGCTCGAGACGAAGGATCCGGTCGACATCCTCGCCTACCAGTATGATATCGTCTGCAACGGCGTCGAACTTTCGAGCGGCGCGATTCGTAATCACCGCCCCGACATCATGTACAAGGCGTTCGCCATCGCCGGTTACTCGCAGGAACAGGTCGACCGCGATTTCGCGGGGATGATCAGCGCGTTCAAATTCGGCGCGCCGCCGCACGGTGGCTCGGCTCCGGGCGTCGACCGCATCGTCATGCTGCTCGCCGACGAACCGAATATCCGCGAGGTCGTCGTCTTCCCGATGAACCAAAAAGCGGAAGATCTGATGATGAACGCGCCGAGCGTCGTTCCGGCGAAGTCATTGCGCGAATTGCATATCCGAACGGTCGAATAGCATGGGCAAGCTTCGTCTCAACGACTTCGAAGGTGCGCCTGAGGTCAAGCGCGCAGACTATGATCTGCGCCTTGTCGAACTCCAGTATCAGCTGCAGTTGATCCAGGCGGCGTATATCATGCAAGGGTTGCGCGGGATCGTCGCCGTCGAGGGGTGGGACGCGAGCGGCAAGGGCGGATTGATCGCACGGATGACCGCCGAACTCGATCAGCGCTTTCTCAACGTCTGGTCGATCGGCGCGCCGACGACGAACGAAATCCAGCATCATTTCCTGTGGCGGTTCTGGGAGCGGCTTCCGGCGAAGCGCGAAATCGCGGTGTTCGACCGCACATGGTACGGCAGGGTTCTTGTTGAACGCGTTGATAAATTGACACCGAAGCGCGACTGGAAGCGCGGTTACGACGAAATCAACGACTTCGAAGCGTTGCAAATCGCCGACGGGGTCCGCGTCGCGAAGCTGTTCCTGCATGTTACGCAAGGTGAGCAGGACAAACGGCTGCGCGAGCGGCTCGAAACGCCGTACAAACGGTGGAAGACGGGGCTGGCCGACTATCATAACCGTGCGCTGCGCGATGATTACGCTGACGCATATGAAGAGATGTTCGACAGGACGTCGACGAAAGCCGCCCCGTGGACGGTGATTGCCGCCGACGACAAAAAGATGGCGCGGCTGGCGGGTATCGAAGCGGTTATCGAGATTTTAGGGCGAGGCGTCGACCTGACCTACCCCCCGGTCGATCCTGAACTGCGCGCGGTCGCAGAAGCGGCGTTAGGCATAAAACTCAAGCTTTGAGCGAAAGCCTGCCGATGGCGGCTCCGGCTGCGCCCGCGATACTCGATGCTGCAGTACCGAATAGCATCAGCATCGCGGGAACATCGTCAAACATGAAGCTGACAGCGATACCGATCAAACCGCAGGTGCCGCCACCAGTCGCGCCACCAACCAGGCTGTCGCCCCATCCGCTCCGCGCCACCCTCGCATAGACTGCGCCGGCAACCAGCGAAAAGCCCATGCCGCCGAAGGCATATATCGCGCGCAACGGAGGCTCATAGTGGCCGACGACCGTCATCGCGACTTGCATCAACGTCCCGACCGCCACGGCGATCATCGTAGGCCTCCGGTGAGGGCCGCCTTGAGTGTTTTGGCTGGGGCGATGACGTAGCACGGGTGCAAGCGACGGTGTTTGCACCGGTGTTAGCGACGGTGCGATGGGTCAGGTCACGGTATATTCGGGTGTTGAGCGGCGTCGGCAGTGGAGCGACGAACAGAAGCGGTCGCTGGTCGGGACGGCGTTCGCGCCTG
>JBBRQR010000291.1:0-3280 GCA_038226115.1 Sphingomonadales bacterium
ACGCCGTCCTCGCCGAACTCGTTTAGTCGGTGCATGGTGGCGGCGATGTTCGCCGCTGTCCGCCCGTTGCTGTTCGCCCTCGATCCCGAACGCGCGCATGACCTGACGCTCGCCGCGCTCGCGACCGGGCTGGGGCCGCGTGGGCGGGGCGACGATCCGATCCTCGCGACGACCCTCGCGGGTCTCGCACTGCCCAACCCGCTCGGCCTCGCGGCGGGTTTCGACAAGGATGCCCGGGTGCCGGGAGCGATGCTCAAAATGGGCTTCGGCTTCGTCGAAATCGGCACCGTCACCCCGCGGTCACAGGTCGGCAACCCGCGACCGCGCGTCTTCCGGCTGGTGGCAGAACGCGCCGTCATCAACCGGCTCGGCTTCAACAATGGCGGCGTTGCGGCGGCGGTCGCACGGCTGCGGGCGACCCGACCGGCGGGCGTCGTCGGCGTCAACATCGGCGCGAACAAGGACAGCGTCGACCGGGTGGCAGACTATGCCTTTGGCGCGCGCGCCGCCCGCGACGTTGCCGACTATCTGACGGTCAACGTCTCGTCGCCGAACACGCCGGGGTTGCGCGGGTTGCAGGACCCTGGCGCACTGACCGCGCTCATCGCCGACGTCCTTGCCGAAGCCGGAGCGACGCCGGTGTTCGTGAAGGTTGCCCCCGACCTCGACGGCGCGGCGATCGACGGCATCGCGCGCGCGGCGATCGACAGCGGGATTGCCGGGCTGATCGTGTCGAATACCACCCTCGCTCGCCCCCGAGTCGCGAGTGCCGAAGCGGGCGGCCTGTCGGGCGCGCCACTGTTCGGCCCGTCGACGCAAATACTGCGCCAGTTTGCCCGCGCGACCGGGGGCAGCCTGCCGCTGATCGGTGTCGGCGGCATCGCGAGCGGCGCGGACGCCTATGCCAAGATCCGCGCGGGAGCGAGCGCCGTCCAGCTGTACACCGCGCTCATCTATCACGGCCCCGGACTGGTCGCGCGGATCAAGACCGACCTTGCCACCTTGCTCCGCCGCGACGGTTTCACGCGCGTCGCCAAAGCGGTCGGCGTCGACGCTTGATCGTGGCGGCAGGGTCGATATGGTTGACGCAACAATAAGGGGTTTTTGGGTGAAGTATCTAGCAATCGCGGTCGTTCTGTTCGCTCCGGCCGCGCTCGCGGCAAAGCCGCCTCGCCACGCCCCGGTTGCGGCGAAAGCCCTCAACGCCGCCCATGCGATGGTATCGGCCGCCGACCCGCGCGCAGCAGCGGCGGGTGTCGAGATGCTGAAAGCCGGGGGGAGCGCGATGGATGCGGTCGCGGCGACAGTGCTCGCGCTGACGGTCGTCGAGCCACAGTCGTCGGGGATCGGCGGCGGCGGATTTCTGCTGTATCAGGCGGCGGGCGGACGGACCCCGACGACCTTCGACGGACGCGAAAAAGCCCCGATGGCCGCAACCGAAGCGCTGTTCCTCGATGCCGCCGGCAAGCCGTTGTCGCCGCGCGTCGCGATCCCCGGTGGCAAGTCGGTCGGCGTTCCCGGCAACGTCGCGATGCTCCGTCTCGCGCACGATAAATACGGCAAGGTGCCTTGGGCAACGCTGTTTGGCCCGGCGACGCGGCTCGCGCGCGATGGCTACGACATCACTCCACGCCTCGCGTCGGCGATCGCCAGCAGCGCCAAGACGCTCGCGCGGCAACCGGCGGCGGCGGCGCTGTTCCTTCATCCTGACGGGACGCCAAAACTGGCGGGCGAGCATATCGTCAACGAAGATTTGGCGAAGACGTTCGAGGCGATTGCAGCGGGGGGACCGGCGGCCTTTTATACCGGGGCCAACGCGGCGGCGCTGGTTGCCGCAGTCGACAATGCGCCGACCAACAAATCGACGATGACCGTCGCCGACATGGCGGCATACCGCGCCAAGGAGCGCGCGCCGGTGTGCGGCGCGTACCGCGCGTATCGGGTGTGCTCGATGGGGCCGCCGTCGGCAGGCGGCACGGCGGTCGTCGCGATGCTCGGCCAGTTGCAGGGCTTCGACCTCGCCGCGCTCGGCAAGACCAGTGCGGTGGCGTGGCATTTGTTCGCCGAAAGCGAGCGCCTCGCCTTCGCCGACCGCGCGGCATACGGCGGCGACCGTGATTTCGTCGATGTGCCCGTTGCCGGGCTGACCGACCCTGCGTATCTGCGCGACCGCGCGAAGCTGATCTCAGCAACCGCCGTCATCGCCCACGCGAAGCCCGGGCAGCCCAAGGGCGCGAAGCCGCGTGTTGCCCCGGCGAGCGGTGAAATCCCGTCGACGTCGGACATTGCAGTCGTCGATGCCACCGGTAGCGTCGCGTCGCTGACCTCGACCGTCGAGGGCGGCTTCGGCAGCTCGCTGGTGTCGGGCGGGTATATCCTCAACAACGAACTAACCGACTTCGACTTCGTCCCGACGGTCGCCGGAGCGAAGGTTGCCAACCGCGTCGAAGGCGGCAAGCGCCCGCGCTCGTCGATGTCGCCGACGATCGTCTATGACAAGATGGGCAACGTCGTTCTTGTCGTCGGCGCGGCGGGCGGGCCGACGATCCCGGCGCAGGTGGCAAAGGCGATCGTTGGCGTCGTCGACTGGCATCTGTCGATTCAGGACGCGATCGCGCTGCCGCTGATCTTCACCAACGACGATACGCTGGTGCTCGAAAAGGGGGCGTTCTTCGCCGCGATGGAGCCTACGCTGAAAGCGATGGGGCATATGACGGTGCAATATCCGCTCGGTCTGAAGGCGAACGGCCTCGAGCGCATTCGCGGCGGCTGGCGCGGCGGGGCCGATCCGCGCAGCGAAGGCGTCGCGCTCGGGCTGTGAGCTCCGCTCCCGCCTCGGCTCCGCCCTCGCCGCTCGCCGACCGGGCCGACGCGGCGACGAACCTTGTCCTCCACTTTCTGGATCAGGCCGAACGGTACGGCGATGACGCCTTTCTGTGGCACAAGGCCGACGGCGCGTGGGTGTCGCGGTCGTGGCGTGCGACGGCAGCGGCGGTATCGCAGGTCGCGGCGGCGCTGGCGGCACATGGTATCCAACGCGGCGACCGCGTCGTCCTCGTCAGTGAGAACCGGCCCGAATGGTGCATCGCCGACCTCGGGATCATGGCGGCGGGCGCCATTACGGTTCCGGCGTACACGACCAACACCGAAGCGGACCACCGCCACATCCTCGACAATAGCGGCGCGGTTGCGGTGATCGTGTCGACCGGCAAGCTCGCGGCGGCGCTGCTGCCCGCTGTCGTCACCGCCGACGCCTGTCGGCTGGTCATTGCGCTCGAGC
>JBBRQR010000292.1:0-3272 GCA_038226115.1 Sphingomonadales bacterium
GCTGATGAAATAGGCCATCGCCGACGTCATCGAAAAACTGCCCCAGCCGTGGGTCGGCACCGAATAATCGATCGTCGCGTTGACCGTTTTAACGCGGATGCCGCCAAGGTTGGTGAAGCGGTCGATCGCATAGACATTATTGTAATTGGCCGGATCGGCGGCGAGATAGGCGCGCAGATCGCCGGGATTGGTGAACGGCGTCGCGCCGGGCGATCCGGGGAAGTTGCCTTTTGCGATGTTGCCCGAGAAGATCGACGCTGCGCCATTCTGGTTGACGTCGAGGAAAATGTTACTGAAGCCGATGCCGCCGGGGAAACCGGCTTCCTTGATGAAGCTATAGTCTGCCTCGATCCGCAGGCGCGGGACGAAGGCGGGCTTGAATACGGCACCGATCGAATAGCTTTGCGCCTTGGCTGGCTTCAGCCCCGGATTGACGCCGTCCTGCACGGGGGTCAGCCCGGCCGCCAGACCGGGGAAGGCGGCGGGAACGATGCCCGGCCCGGCGAGGCGATTATTGATCGGGCCATACTCTTGATAGAGCGGCGGCGCAGTGAACGAGCGCGAATACGTCCCGCGCAGCGTGAAGTCCTTGTCGATCGGCTGCCAGAAAAAGCCGATCTTCGGCACGGTCGAATTGCCCGCGTCGCTATAATGTTCGTGACGGACTGCGCCAATCAGGTCGAATTCGTGGAAGCCGGGAACGGTGAAGCCGTCGCCGGTGATCGGCACGCGTGCCTCGCCGTAGACCGAGGTGATCCGGCGACCACCGGGCGTTGCCGAACCGGGTGCACCGGTCGAGCAGGCGACGGGGAAAGGGTCGGCCGATTGGCCGCCGATCCACGTCGACGGGTTCGAGACAAAGGCCCCGCCATTGTTGCAGTAATTGGGATCGGCGTGGACGAAGCCATTGGTATCGGTGTGCCCGGTCAGCGATTCCTTGCGCGTTCCAGCCCCGACCGCGACGCTCAGCTTACCTGCTGGCAACGTGATCAGGCTGCCGGTGATCTTGCCGTCGAACGAGTCGAGCTGGCTCGTCGCATGGAGGTATTCGGTACCGAACAAATAGCCGAGCGTTGTCGCGTTCGGCGTCCGCGACAGCGGATCGAGGGCGGGGACGAGGACCAGCGGGCTGGCGAGCGAGAACGCCGAATAGACCTGGTTGAACGCCCCGCCCGGCGTCGCGACTCCGGCGGCGTTGAACCCGCCCGCAATCGCTGGCTTGACGTTGGGCGCATAAATCACGTTCTTCTGCGACTGATCGAGGACGTTGACGCTATGGACGTAGGCGGCCTCGTAATTCCACGACGGCCCGAGGAACGCGAGCTTGCCCTTCAGTCCAGCGGTGATGCGGAAGCTGTCGTTGCGGTTGTAATATTGCTTCGGGTTGGCCGGGCTGCCGAAGGTGACGCCGCCAAGCGTCCCGGCGACGGGGTTGAACGGCGACCCCTGTGGCAGGCTGACCCCCGTCGTCACCGGGCGGAACTGGGTGAAGCTCTTGTTCTCGGCAACCTGGGCATCGGCGAAGAACACGACCGCGTCGTCGATGATGTCGGCGGTGACGCTGGCGGCGAGCGCCTTCTGCTTCTGCTGAAGCAGGATCGTCTGGAACCGCGACAGGTCATACGTCCCGCCGATGCCCGTTCCGGCAATGCCGACATTGCTCCGTGCCGTCGGCGGCGCCGTCTGCGGCGCGACAGTCGTCGGCGTGTTGATATAAGTACCATTGGCGACGAGGGCGGCGAAGTTCGGCGCGGTCGCCGCCAGCCCGGTCGGATTGGTCGCCGACGGGCTGTTCAGTCCCGGCGCTAGGATACCGAACTGGCCGCCGGTGACGACGGCGCCGGGGACGGCAGTCGACGTGCTGTAGAACGGCGAGGTGAAGGCGCGCTGATTTTGGGACAGCGGGTCGGAGTTGACGAAGCTGCCCGACAGCGTGACGTTCAGCCCCTTGGCGAGGTTGTGGCCAAAGGTAAATGACAGGCTATTCTCGCGGTAGCCGCCCTTTGAAAAGCCGTATCGACCGTCGATCTGAGCGCCCTCATAGTCGTGCTTGAGGATGAAGTTGATGACGCCGCCGACCGCATCCGATCCATAAATCGCCGAAGCGCCGTCGGTCAGCACCTCGACCCGCTCGATCGCCCCGGCGGGGATTTGCGACAGATCGACGAACACCTTGCCGCCGAGACCCGCGATTGCGTTGACCGCCGCGCGGCGGCCATTGATCAGGACGAGCGTATCGAGGTTGCGGAGCTGCGCCTGGCTGCCACCGGCAGTGTTCTGATTGGTGTTGTTGGCATTGCTGTTGCCGGTGTTGCTCCGTCCGGCGAACGACGGGATCTGCTTGCGGACGAGCTCGAGGACGTTGTTGTTGACCCCACCTTTCTCGATCGCATCGGCGCCGATGACGCTGACCGGGACCGCGACCTGATCGGGCGATGTCGGCAGCGACGATCCGGTGATGATGATTTCCTGCGCTTCGTCGGCGTCGGCGGCGGCCACCGTTCGCGCCGGAGCCGCAGCCTGCGCCATCGCCGCCGTCGCCGCCCCGGCCAGCGCGATCGCCGCACTCGAAAGCATCAATACCGTGCGGATCGTCGGGTTTACCGTGGTCATGGTCTTACTCCCCTGATGCCGGCGAGTTTATCCACTCGTCTGGCGGAATTCGGTGTCAACGTGGCGTCACATCGTAGCGCAGAACCTTGGCCATCGCCTTCGTCTCGCCCGGCGACGCGGCAACCCACAAATGGTGGCGAACAGGATCGAGGATCGCCGTCTTGGCCCCGGCCAAGCTCGGGACGCGGGCGGCTTCGTGGTATTTGTCGGCGCTGTCCTGTTCGACGACTCCGATATAGCCTTCGCCGCCGGTCGCGTAGATGCGCCGGTTCGCGGCGTCCCAGATGACCTGATCGGTCCGCGCCGGTGCCCCGAACGTCGCCACCGTCGCGCCGGTATCGGCGTTGATGACGACCAGTTTGCCGGGCTTGCGGCTGACGATGAACAGGCGATGCGTCTTGGCATCATAGGCGGCACAGGCGTTTTGTTCGGCAGCGGTGAACGGCCACGTCTTCGTGACTTTGCCCGTCTTGGTGTCGACGACGGCAATCATATTCTTGTCGGTGACGTTGATCCACAGCATCGACCCGATCGCCATCGCCTCGACATGGTCGGCGTCGAAATGGACCGATTTGAAGGTCTTGCCGGTCGACGGATCGATCTCGGTCAAAGTGCTGTCGGGCTGGGGGACATCCTTGCCGCCGGTCACGACCCAGAGA
>JBBRQR010000293.1:0-3265 GCA_038226115.1 Sphingomonadales bacterium
ATACGAAATGCGATGGGTCGTTACCTCGCCAGAGGGGGAGAGCATCGCCAAACCGAACGTGTTGGCACCGCCGGGGTCAGCTCCTACCCAGACAGCGCCCGCCCGTCCTTCAATCATCTATCTCCCTCACTCCCACTCGATTGTGCGCCATCACCATAACTGACTGATTTTCCTAGACAAAATATTTTTCACGTTTCAAGATGCCGCTACGCGTGCCGTCAGAAAGTCGGGCTGTTGATTTCATTGCGCAATTTCTGCCTTCCTTGGAAATCCTCGTTTCGGGACCTATCGCTACCTTTCGCCCCGCTTAGCGAAAATTTTATGGCCCTGCACTTCTCGTGCGCAATCTATAAAGCGGCAAAAATACCGTCAAAACCTGACTGACGCTAGATTGGGACCACCAACAAATACCGTCACGGCATCTCGAAGTCTCGGAATTATCGCGCATCTGAGATGCGCGATAATTCCTCGGTTTAGGTCGATGCAACCGCTGCGGCATCTTAGCAGCACCGAGCCGATATCGCGCAACAGGCCCTAACCCCGTATTTCCTCTGCTCAGTTGCTTCTACGGGGCCGGGGACATCATCCCGAGCAAGGCAACCGCTGCGATCACCGCACTCGCTGCAATGCCTTCTATCGCCAGACTTGCTGCTCTGGAGGCAAGGCCGATGATAGCGCGACGACAGTCAAAGACCCGGTGTGCGGGATGACCGTCGACCCCGCGAAAACGGCGCATCATGCCGAGCACGCCGGCCAAACCTATCATTTCTGCAGCGCCGGTTGCCGGACCAAGTTCGTCGCCAACCCTGACGCCTATCTCGGCGACAAGCCGAAGCCTGAGCCAACGGCGACGCCGGGGGCTATCTGGACGTGTCCCATGCACCCGCAAATCCGTCAGGAGGGACCGGGGACATGCCCGATCTGCGGCATGGCGCTCGAACCGGAAGAACCGTCGCTCGACGATAGGCCTAACCCTGAACTGGTCGATTTCACACGCCGCCTCTGGGTGGCGGGCGTGCTGGCCGTGCCGCTGCTGGCGGTTTCGATGGTCGCCGAGATGCTTGGGATTCACATCGTCAGCCCGGCTGCCTCGCCTTGGGTCCAGCTCGCGCTTTCCGCACCGATCGTCTTGTGGGCGGGCTTGCCTTTTTTCGAGCGGGGATGGACCTCGCTTCGCACCCGCCATCTCAATATGTTCACACTGATCTCGATCGGGGTCGGTGCCGCCTTCCTCTATAGCTTGGTCGCGACGGTCGCGCCCGGCATCTTTCCCCCGACCTTCCGAATGCACGGGGGCGTGGTCCCGGTCTATTACGAAGCCGCCGGGGTCGTGGTGGCGCTGGTGCTGCTCGGACAGGTCCTCGAACTGCGTGCCAGGGCGGCGACGGGACGCGCAATCCGCGCCCTCATGGACCTCGCGCCGAAGACGGCGCGCCGGTTGCGCTCGGACGGGTCAGAGGAGGAAGTCAGCCTTGCCGACGTAGTGGCCGGCGATCGACTGCAGGTTCGCCCTGGCGATGCGATCCCCGTCGATGGCGTGGTGGTCGAGGGACGCTCCTCGGTCGATGAATCCATGCTCACCGGTGAACCCGCGCCCGTCCTCAAGGAAGTCGAGGCGGCAGTCACCGGGGGTACGGTCAACGGCACGGGAAGCCTTGTCATGGAAGCGCGCGCGGTTGGCTCTGATACGATGCTCGCCCGCATCGTCCACATGGTCGCGGATGCGCAGCGCAGCCGTGCTCCGATCCAGGCGGTCGCAGATCGGGTGTCGGGGTGGTTCGTGCCGCTGGTCGTTCTCGTTTCTATCGCGACCTTCGTGGTGTGGTCGCTGGTCGGCCCGGAACCGCGCATGGGCCATGCGCTGCTCAATGCCATTGCCGTCCTGGTTATCGCCTGCCCCTGCGCGCTGGGTCTTGCCACGCCCATGTCGATCATGGTCGGGACTGGCCGCGGCGCTCAGGCCGGAGTGCTGGTCAAGAATGCCGAAGCCCTACAGGGGCTCGAAAAGGTCGATACGCTGGTCATCGACAAAACGGGCACGCTCACGGAAGGCAAGCCGTCGTTGATCGCGGTTGAGACCGTCGGCGCGGTCGTAGAGAACGACATGCTAGCGCTTGCCGCGGCCGTCGAAGGGCAATCCGAACACCCGCTCGCTCACGCGATCGTCGTGGCCGCCAAGGATCGAGAATTGCAGCTCGGGACGGTCGCCGATTTCGCATCGCAAACCGGTTTGGGAGTCAGCGCCACGGTGGGCGGCCGCTCGGTCGTGATCGGGAACGCCGCACAAATGAGCCGGGTCGGTGCTGATCCCAATCCGCTCGATGAAGCCGCCAATCGTCATCGCGGCGACGGTGCAGGCGTCATCCTGGTGGCCATCGACGGCGCTCTTGCCGGGCTGCTCGCGGTTGCCGATCCGGTTCGCGCCAATGCTGGTGAGGCAATTGCCGCACTTCGCCAACAGGGGCTCCGCGTCATCATGCTGACTGGCGACAATCAAGCAACCGCCGATGCTGTTGCGCGCGCTGTTGGCGGGCTCGACGACGTGCGCGCCGGTCTGCTCCCGGAGGACAAGGCGCGTATCATCGGCGAGCTGAAAGCGTCCGGTTTCAAGGTTGCCATGGCCGGCGACGGCATCAACGATGCCCCGGCGCTGGCGGCTGCGGACGTAGGCCTGGCGATGGGCACGGGAACAGACGTGGCGATCGAAAGCGCCGGCATGACGCTCACGCGCGGCGATCTGTCGGCCATCGTGCGTGCCCGCAAGCTCGCACACGCTACGATGCGGAATATCCGCGAGAACCTGTTCTTCTCGTTCCTCTTCAACGGGATCGGCGTGCCCGTCGCGGCCGGGGTGCTCTACCCCGTGGCGGGCATTCTGCTCTCGCCGATGTTGGCCGGCGCGGCGATGGCGCTCTCGTCCCTTACCGTGGTCCTCAACGCGCTGCGGCTGAACACGGTGAGGCTATGAACATCGGCGCTGCGTCCGACGCCAGCAGCGTCTCGCAACGCATGATCCGCCATTATGAGAAAATCGGTTTGGTGCCCGCGCCGCCCCGGCGCGGGAGCTACCGGGACTATTCGGATGCCGACGTTCATCGACTGCGCTTTATCGCCAATGCACGCGACCTAGTGGATTGATTCCAACGTTTGGTGCCCACGTCTGACGGCGGCGATGATCTCGTCGGGATCGGCCTTCCAGACGAACGGGCGCGGCTCCTGATTGTGCTCGGTTATGAAGCGGTTGATGGCGGCCTGCAGGTCGACG
>JBBRQR010000294.1:0-3265 GCA_038226115.1 Sphingomonadales bacterium
CCCACGCTGGCCACACCATGCCATCACAATCGCCGATGGATCACAGCAAGATGACCATGAATGCCCCGCCGGCTGCTGACGATGACCCTATGGCCGGGATGGACCATGGCGCAATGAACCACGGCGATATGGTCATGGCACCCATGCCAAAGGGCATCACCCGCAAAAAAATCGGTCCGGCCGAAACCGCGCTTCAGGCCTTTTCCGACGCGCTGGAAGTCGGTAACCGTGATCTCGCAATCGCCCGACTTGCGACCAATCTAAAGGTTGTCGAAGATGGCGATGAAGAAAATTATTCAGATTATCTCGGCGGCCATCTCGACGCCGACATCGCTTATCAAAAGTCGGTGAAGACCATCCTGCTCGAACGCACCGTCGTCAACGAGACGCCCGCGCGGGCACGCATCGTTTCCACAATCCGCATGATCAGCAACCGCAGCGACAAGAAAATCGATATCATTGTAAAGGAGACCGCACTGATCGCGAAGCAGCCTAATGGTTGGAAAATCGAACGACTTGAGTGGCTCTCGGCAAAATAGTGACTAGGCTTCGGCATTCGGCTGCGAAATAACGTGCCATCCGCGCCACGCAGAACGACGCCTATTCGTCAGAGCGCGAGCGAGGCCGGCCGGCTCTCCAAGGCAATTGTCATCTTCTATAGATAACGCGAAATCTGCCGGAACTCTTCGATCGGCCCGGCGCCTGCATCGTCAGCATGGGTCAGGCAATGGTCGATGTGATCATTGACGAGCGCGCGTTTGGCGCTAGCGACCGCCTTTTCGACGGCGTGAAGTTGCTGCGCTATATCGATGCAAGAGCGGCCTGCCTCGATCATCTCGACGATACTGCGAAGATGACCGTCGGCGCGTTTCAGGCGTTTGACGATGGCAGGGTGACCGGCATGGGCATGATGACTCATGTCCCGCTAATCCCACGATGCGAAATGCATGTCGAGTAGTTGACATATCCCCCCGGGGGGATATCAGCGGCATATGCTCAGCGTTCTGGCCAACCGCACCTACCGGCACTTGTTCCTTGCGCAAATCATTGCACTGGTAGGAACGGGTCTGGCGACCGTTGCGCTCGGACTGCTGGCTTATGATATCGCTGGTGGCAGCGCCGGTGCCGTTCTTGGCACCGCGCTCGCCATCAAGATGGTTGCTTATATTGGCATCGCCCCGATTGCAGGCGCGTTCGCCAACAGGCTGCCGCGACGGACGTTGCTCGTGGCGATGGACGTCGTTCGCGCTTTGGTAGCGATCTGCCTGCCGTTCGTGACGCAGGTCTGGCAGGTCTATATTCTGATCTTCGCGCTGCAATCGGCGTCGGCGGCGTTCACCCCGACATTCCAGGCGACGATCCCCGACGTTTTGCCCGACGAACGCGACTATACCCGGGCGCTGTCACTGTCGCGCCTTGCCTATGATATGGAGAACCTGGTCAGCCCGATCCTCGCAGCCGCGCTGCTGACAGTGATCAGCTACCATTGGCTGTTCTCGGGCACCGCGATCGGCTTTGTTGCTTCGGCCTTGCTGGTGGTTTCGACGGTGTTGCCGCGGGCAGCGCCGGTTGAGAGCGAAGGTGGCATCTACGACAACATGACCCGCGGTATTCGCATCTATCTTGGGACGCCGCGCCTGCGCGGCTTGCTGGCGTTGACACTGGCAGCAGCAGCGGCCAGCTCGATGGTCATCGTCAATACGGTAGTCATAGTGCGCGGGCTTGGCCTCTCGCAGCGCGATGTCGCGTTGACCCTTGCTGCCTTTGGCAGTGGGTCGATTACCGCCGCACTTGCGCTACCGAGGCTATTGGAGCGGATTTCGGATCGCAGCATGATGCTGGTCGCGGCCGCGGTGATGACGGCAGCGCTGGCAGCGTTGGCGATACTGACGGGGTTGATGGCGCGCTCGCCGGGATATTGGTATGTTTTGCTTGGAGGTTGGGCGATCTTGGGCGTCGCTTATTCAATGAGCGTCACGCCGTCGGGACGGCTGCTCAAACGCTCGGCCAGTTCTGAGGATCGCCCGGCATTGTTTGCTGCGCAGTTTGCTCTCAGTCACATCTGCTGGTTGATTTGTTACCCGCTTGTCGGGCAACTGGGCGCTCGGGTCAGCATGATGGCGGCGTTCGGCGCCATGGCTGTAGTCGCAGCAACTGGTACGCTGGCGGCACTATGGCTTTGGCCGACAAACGACCCAGATGTGGTGCCGCATCAACATGACGACCTGGCTGACGACCACGCGCACCAAGCCGTGCACGCCAATGGCGGACATGCCGTCGTAATCGACAAGCTCCACGCGAAGTGGCCGCAACAATGACGCGCGCTGCCTTGCTGCACCGCCGCACGTCGCCTAGTCTCGCGACTGTGCTTGCTCGATTCCCTACTGCCACATTGCTTGCGGCCCTTTTGGCGTTCATGGCCATCGCCGGGATGTTCGCGCTGTCGACCTGGCATGCGTCACAGATCCATGATGATAGATCAGCCCAGCTTGCATCGCCGAACGACGTCCATCCGGGCGACCATGATCACCAAGGCGACGACGACCCCAACGCGGCTATGCACCTGATGGCTCATCAAGTCGGGCATTCCCTCGCGTTGCCCGCGGGAACAGCGATAATGCTGGCGACCGTCGTTGCGAGCCACATCTGGAGCGCGGAGATCCGCGCTCTCAGGCCAGGGCCCGAGCCTGCATCGCTGTTGCGTCCACCCCGAATCTGATCGTCGCAGTGCGCAGTTGGCGCGAGCGGGCATCAGTTTTCGCAAGGACAGTGAACAATGAACGGCAATTTTGGCCGCTGGCGCACATTTGCGCTGGTCGGTGTGCTGGCGGTGCATGGCGCTTCCAGCAGGGCGTGGGCAGACCCCGCGCCGCCCTTCGCACAACTGCTGCGCCAGACCGGGGATTCGCCTCGGATGGTGGTGCTGGACGCCGAGATCGAACGCGCGCGGGGGCATGCCGAACAGGCGCGGGCGCGGCCCAATCCGACCGTCAGTGCTTATAGCGAGAATATCGCAGGCTCAGCACCCTATACCGGATTCGACCGGTCGGAGACGACGCTGCAGCTTAATCAGCCAATCGAGATTGGCGGCAAGCGCGCGGCGCGGATCAATGCGGGCGAAGCAGGCGTTTTAGCCGCGCGGGCACGCGGCCTCGATGGCCGTGTCGGCTATGCCTATGATCTCGCCCGCAGCTATGCCGCAGCCGAGATTGCTGACCGCCGCGTGTCGCTTGCCGAAGACGAGGTCGAGGAAGCGACGGCCGTA
>JBBRQR010000295.1:0-3250 GCA_038226115.1 Sphingomonadales bacterium
AGCAATGGCTCCGCGAGCAGCGCGCGACCCTGTCGCGCCACACCCCCGTCGCCAAGGCGATCAACTACATGCTGGGTGACTGGACCGCGTTCACCCGGTTCCTCGCCGATGGCCGCATCTGCCTGACGAACAACGCCGCCGAACGCGCGCTGCGCGGGATCGCCCTCGGCCGTAAATCGTGGCTGTTCGTCGGCTCCGATCGCGGCGGCCAGCGCGCCGCGTTCATGTACTCGCTGATCGTAACCGCCAAGCTCAACGATATCGATCCCCAGGCCTGGCTCGCCAATGTCCTCGCCCGCATCGCCGACCTGCCGCAGCACCGCCTCGCCGAGTTGCTGCCATGGAACTGGCAACCCGCCACAAACATACCGCCCGCTCAGGCCGCCTGAGCCTGCGGAAACACCCCTGCGGCATTCACCGGATGCGTACGGTCCAGCTCGGGCATGTAGGCGACGGGGACGACGGGGAAGCGCCAATTAGCGCGCCCGACAAGCAATGCGGCAGTGTAGCATAAAATAGGAGACTGTGCACCACGGACGCGCTAGCTTCGCACCAGGTCAACCTTGACCGATCTTTCTCCGTCCCTGCACGACGCATCAACAAGGTTCACCACACCGCATGGTTATCCCGCTCACACGTTCAACGCCGACGCCCCCAGGGGCGGCGACGCTGCCGGGGCTGGTCGCGATCTTCGTCGCCGCGCTGATCCCGCTGTCGACGACGCCGGTACTGCCACTGATCGACCTCTACAATCATCTTGCGCGTTACTTCGTGCTCGCCCACCTCGATCAGACTCCAGCGCTTCAGCACGACTATTCGGCGGGGTGGTCGCTTTTACCTAATATCGGCCTCGATGTCATTGTCACGGCGTTGCTTGGGGTGCTCCCGCAAACCTTAGCGGCGCACGTCGTCGTCGGGCTGATCTTTCTGGTACAGTTCGCCGGGCTGCTCGCGTTTAACCGGGCGCTCACTGGGCGCACGTCGTGGCTCGTCGCGGTTCTGATTGTGCCCCTGCTCTATAGCTTCATCCTCAACTGGGGCTTTGCCAACTTTCTGCTCGGCCTCGGTTTAGTCTTCGCTACGGCGGCGTGGTGGCTGCGGATGCGCGATCGCGTCGCCGTAGCGCTGCCCGTCACCCTCGTCGCCGCGACCGCAATCTTCCTTACCCACGGCCTCGCCTTCGCGCTCTATGGCGTGCTGATCGTCATGCTCGAGTTCGGTTTATGGCTGGAACGGAGGCCGCGCAATCCACTTATGTTAGTCCGTGCGCTGGTTCCGGTGGCGGTGCAGGCGGTGATCCCGGTCTTCCTGTTCATTAGGGCGGCAATCAGTCATGGCGGCGGCGGGGTCAGCAATGCCGGCGCGAGCATCGCCCGGCTGAGCGATAGTGGCGCTCTTGTCGGGCGGTTATGGTCGCTGGTCGGCTATCGGCTTACGACGATTGTCCGAGTCGAAGAAGGACCTGCGTACTGGTTCGACCTCGCGACGTTTGCCGTCCAGATCACCGTCGTGGCGTGGCTGATGTGTCGCGGCCTGGGCCGCATCGTCCGCATCATACGGCCAGCGATTGTGGCGGGCGGACTGCTTGTCGTCATTGTGCCGCCGGCCATGTTCGGGGTCGGTTATGTCGCCGACCGCATGCCGCTATTTCTGGCCTTCATTATCTTGGGCGGGCTCGACCTCGATCCCGGTCGTGATGCAGTGGCGCGAGCGGCGAAGGCGATGCTCATTGCGGTCGCCCTCGTCCGTCTCGCCGCCATCGCCGCGATGTGGCACGGCTATCGCAAAGATTATGCCGAGTTCGACCAGATCGCTCGCCTAGTGCCTCCGGGCTCGCTGGTCACCGCCGCCGCGGTCGGCGGCAGCCGACACGACGATGCCCGCCGCTGCGATATGTACGGTCCGATGCTGGTCAGTCGCCATGGCGCCATCGCGCCGCTCTTCGCCGACGAGACGCAGCAGCCGCTCAGGATCGTCGGCCACCTACGCGCCGCTTTGACCTCGCTCAGCCGTGCACTCGGCCCAGTGACGGCGCGCGACGATAACTTCGCCAAGGTTATCGCCGCTGCCGGACCGTCTGGGTTCGAATATGTCCTGCTTTGCCACGTGAACTCACTGGCGGTGCTGCCACCGGGCCGGCTGGTGCGAGACACGGCGCACTTCGCCCTCTTTAGGGTCGGCAAAGCGGCGACGTGATAGCTTATCCGAAGGAGGATTGTGCTTATGGATCTTAAGGAAGAATATCTTTTGGATGCCGACATCGCGTCGCACTGGTATTATCGGGCTGTTGTTGCCCCCTAAAGGCCTGATAGGTTCTCTTGGGTTGAGCGAGCGATGAACTCGCGAGGGGAACGATAGCCGAGGGTTCGATGCGGATGAACCGTATTGTAGTGCGCGAACCAGCCCGGTAGCTGGTCGATGACGGTGCGGGCGTCGGGCCTTGGATTCACGCGGGCGTAGTCGCGCTTCAGCGTGCGGGCGAACGCCTCGGCCATGCCGTTCGACTGCGGGCTTTCGACCGGCGTAGTGCAGGGCACGAGGCCGATATCGCGGGCGAACCGGCGGGTGTCGTGTGCTGTATAGCAGCTGCCATTGTCGGTCAGCCACTCGATCGGTTCGGCGAGCGCGTTCACCTGGCCGAACCGGTGCTCGACGCTGAGCACCATTAGGTCACGAACGTCCGCGGCGCTGATCCCGGCGGTCGTCGCGACATAACCCATGGCTTCCCGGTCGCAGCAGTCGAGCGCGAAGGCGACGCGGACTTTCTCGCCGTTGTCGCAGGCGATCTCGAGCCCGTCGGAGCACCAGCGGGTGTTGCGGATATCGACCGCGACGCGGCCGTCATGCCGGCGTTGCTCGTTGCGTGTCCCGGCGCGCTGAAGGAGCAGGCCGTGCAGCTTCATCACCCGGTAGACGCGCTTAGGGTTGGCCGCTGCGCACCCGGCCGCTTCCGCCTGCCGGCGCAGCAGGGCGTGGACCCGCCT
This sequence comes from Sphingomonadales bacterium, assembly GCA_038226115.1. Classification (GTDB taxonomy): domain Bacteria; phylum Pseudomonadota; class Alphaproteobacteria; order Sphingomonadales; family Sphingomonadaceae; genus Polymorphobacter_B. The sequence continues at coordinate 2,985 of JBBRQR010000295.1, forward strand.
ATAGTCGTAGGTCGGCAGATCGGCGATCAGCGTGCCGATCGCTGCGACCAGCTCGCCGTCGGGTTGCGGTGGTCGCCCTTGCGGACGGCGCGGGCCGACGTGGAGGGTCGCGGAGAGGTGCGGGCGCGACACGCCCGTGGCATCGGCTGCGGCGCTCACTGTCCGACCTCCGGCCACGAGCTCGAGCGCAACAGCAGTTTTTTTGGGCCTGCGGCCCGGGTCACGGCCTCGCGCAGGACCTCGTTCTCCATCGTCTTCTTGCCGAG
>JBBRQR010000296.1:0-3236 GCA_038226115.1 Sphingomonadales bacterium
TAGCGCATGCGTTGCACCCCGACCACGGCACAGAATGGCAAGGGCTACTTACGCAGACCATGCCAGATTGGCGAAGCCGCAAAGAGGAACTCGAACTTCAGCTGCTGTGATTCATGCGTTCAGGGGACGATAGGTGCTTGGTATCCGTCCGGTCGTTGCACGTCAGGCGGCGAGCCGATGATTAGCCGCCCAGTTCCACGGCAGCAGTTCGTCGAGTCGGTTGACCGGATGGCCCTCGACCATGCGTTCGATCACGTCGCGCAGCCAGGCATAGGGTTCGACGCCGTTGAGCTTGGCGGTCTCGATCAGCGAGCAGATCACCGCCCAGCGATGTCCGCCGCCGTCGCTGCCAGCGAACAGGTGGTTCTTGCGGCCCAGCGCGACCGGGCGGATGGCGCGCTCGACCGGATTGGTGTCGAGTTCGATGCGCCCGTCGTCGAGGAACCGGCTGAGGCTGGCCCAGCGACCGAGCGCATAACGGATGGCGTCGGCGAGCGTACTGCGCGCCGGCACTTGCGCGAGCTGTGCATCAAGCCAGCTTCGCAGCGCCTTGACCAGCGGCCTCGACAGCGACCGTCGCCACGCCAGCCGATGTGCTGGCGATTGACCGCGCGCCTTCGCTTCGACCGCATAGATATCGGCGATGCGGCGCAACGCCTCGGCCGCGATCGGCGAGCCGGTCGCTTGCTCGACGTCGTAGAACTTGCGCCGGGTATGCGCCCAGCAGGCCGCCAGCACCACGTCGCCGCGCGCGGTCAGGCGCTCGAACCCGGCATAGCCATCGACGTGGAGCACGCCGGTAAAGTCTTTCAGATGGGCGACCGGGCGCTCCGCTTTGCGGTCCGGCGCGAACAGGTAAACAGCGGCGGGCGGCGCAGGTCCGCCCCAGCCGCGCTGCTCACGGGCATAGACCCAGAGACGCCCCGTCTTGGTCTTGCCGCGCCCCGGATCGAGCACCGGAACGGGCGTGTCGTCGGCGAACAGATGGTTGCTGGCGAACACGTCCGCGCACAGTTTTCCATGCAGCGCTTCGAGCCACCAGCACGCGCCGCCAACCCATCCGGCGAGCGTCGAACGCGCAAGATCGACGCCGTGACGGGCGAAGATCTGCGATTGCCGATACAGCGGCGTGTGATCGCAGTATTTGGCGACGAGCACCTGCGCGAGCAGCGCCGGGGTCGCCAGACCGCCCGCGATCGGGCGCTCTGGTGCGGGCGCCTGGGCGACCGTTCCGCAGGCGCGGCAGGCATATTTCGGTCGCACGATCCGCACGACGCGAAGCTGCGCGGGCACCCAGTCGAGCATCTCGCTGACGCTCTCTCCGATGCTATGGACGGTCCCGCCGCACCCCGCGCAGGCGTCGCTCGGTACATCGAGCAACACCTCTTCGCGCGGCAGATGATCGGGCAGCGGCTTGCGGTGCGGTTGTCGGTCAGCATGCTCGACGATGACCGGACGGCTTTCTTCGATGCGACCGATATCGGCGTCGAGGTCTTCCAGAGCGAGCGCGAGCTGGTCGGGATCGAGGCGTTCGGCGCTGCGCCCGAACTGCATCCGCTGGAGCTTCTTGATGATCGCCTGAAGGCGTCCGATCTCGTCGTCGCGATGCTCGACGACGGACGCCATGTCGCGCACCAACTGGTGCAGAAGCGCCGTATCCGACGGCAGATTGTCAAGATCGAGCCGCATGCCCGATACTACTATAAATCAGCCCTAAACCCAAGCATTTCCGTACTGTTCAGCAGTATTTCCGGTTGCTTTTCAGCCCGCTTTTGCGGGCTTCCAGACACGCTCGGGATGCCGCCAGTCGATGCCTTCCAGCAGCATCGCGAGCTGCGCCGGCGACAGCGGGATCGACTCTCCCGGCACCGTCATCCGGGGCCATACGAAGTGCCCGCGATCGATCCGCTTGGTGAACAGGCAGAGCCCGTTACCGTCCCAGAACAGCAGCTTCACGAGGTTGGCGCGCGTGCCCCGGAACGCGAACAGATGACCCGAGAACGGGTCCTTCTTCAGCGCTTCCTGCACCAGCGTGGCGAGCCCATCCATGCCCTTGCGCATGTCGGTCACACCGAGCGCCAGATGCACTTTGACGCCAGCGGGAACGATCATCATGGCTGCATCTCCCGCACCGCCACTTCGCGCCGAACCGCTTCAGGATCGGCGTCGGCGGGCGCAAACACGCGCCGACCGTCCGCCAGTTCGACCTCCATCATACCGTCGGGTTTTGGCAGCAGATCGGCGAGAAGCGATGGTTCACCGCTGCGATCGGCGCGCGTTTCCACAACACGGACCGGCACCAGGACGGCGGGCTTTTCCTTCCCCAAGCCGAACTGGTCGCGCCATCTGAACAGCACGCTGGTGGCGATCCCATGAGCGCGACCGACCGACGAGACGCTCTCGCCGTGCCGCTCGGTCTCGAGCAGCAGCGCGATCTTTTGCTCCATCGTATAGCGCCGCCGCGTCGCGCGTTTGGGCGGTCCGGTTTCCGCTTCGATCGTCGCTGTCAAGACCTTCGCGCGCTCGGATTCCTTCGTCCTAGTGCTTATATTTTCCCTTATCAGCGGACGCGACGACGGGTGCAGCAGCGATCGCCAGTCGATCACGACCTCCTCGGATTCGAGCAGATTGCGCCAGCGTTTGAGGCTGTGGGGCGACAGCCGCAGCGCCGACGTATAGTCCCTCAGGTGCAGTCCCGACCACTGCCACGCCTCGACATGCATCGCCCAGAACGCCTGTGTCGCTTGGCGCCGCCGGTCCGGCGAGATCGGCCGGTGGCGGCGGCGAGAAGCCAGTTTTCGCTGGGCTTTTTCTTCTTCCCAGTCTGTCAGCTCGCGCCGCCATTTGGTGAAGGTCCAACGCGTCAGGCCGTGTTGGTGGCAGTATTTGGTCACCGTCAGACCGCTCTTCCGATGCGCCTCGATATGCACCAGCCACCACGACCGCTTGGCCGCATTGTCGAAAAGCCGCCGCCCCATCCATTCACCTCACGCCAGGAATGGACCCGAGATGATCACCCCAGCAGGAGCGAACAATGTGCGAACATCGGACGGTTACGGTGCTTGGATTTAATGACGGCAAGATAAAGCGAGATTCCTCGCTGCCGGAACTTCGTTCCTAAGTGTTTGTCTGCACATTGTTTTTTGGCGAACTGTGACCGTCCTGGCGAGGTGCGTGGGTGGCGCTCATGCCACTTTCTCGTTTGTTATCAATGCTTCGACATGCACCATCAACGA
>JBBRQR010000297.1:0-3234 GCA_038226115.1 Sphingomonadales bacterium
AGACCGTCCGGAAGCGAAAGCTTTCAGCCGCCAGCCCCGGCCCGAAAGCGACGCCGAAGCCGTCGGTAGCGCGGTCGACGGTGGTGCCGACGCCCTTCAGAATGCGGTCGAGAACGAACATCAGCGTCGCCGAGCTCATGTTGCCGAAGTCGCGCAGCACTCCGCGCGACCAGTCGAGCTTGCCGGGGCCGAGGTCGAAGCCGGTCTCGACAGCGTCGAGGATCGTCCGCCCGCCAGCGTGGACCGCCCACAACGGATAGTCGGACGGGCGCGTGCCGCGGAGCAAGCCCTTGTCGTCGTTCCGCTCATACTCGTGCTTGAGGGCGCGGGCGATCTTGCCGGGAACCTCGCCCGACAGATGCATGTCGAAGCCCTGGTCGCCGACGTTCCATGTGATCGACCCGCCCGAATCCTCGATGGTGGTGGCGCGGAAGTCCTTGAGCGCGATGCCGCTCTCGTCGGCAGTCACCAGCGTCGCCGCGCAACCGTCGCCGAACAGCAGCATTGACAGCAACTGCTCGAGGTTGGCGGTCTGCTGAAAATGCAGCGTGCACAGCTCGAGGTTGACGACGAGGACCCGCGCGCTCGGATCGCTGCGGACGAAATGGTGCGCCAGCCGCAGCGAGTTGACCGCCGCATAGCAGCCCATGAAGCCGACGCCGGTCCGCTCGACGCCGGGATCGAGCCCCGCCGCCTTGACGATCAACTGGTCGATGCCGGGCGCGATAAAGCCTGTGCACGACGCGACCACGAGATGCGTGATCCGATCGCGTTCGCCGTCGAGGTTGAGCGCGTCGATCGCCTGCATCGCCAGACTGGGAGCGGTCTTGGCGAACCGATCCATCCGCGCGGCGGTGCCGGGAAAGGCGTCGGGGGTGTAAAAGCCTTCGGTATCGGCCTCGAAGCCGTCGGGGTTCTCGACGGGCACGAAGAACGAATAGCGGTGGTCGATCGCCGACCGCCCGACCATCCGCTTGAAGATCGCCGCGTCGCGCCGCTCGGTTATAAAATGCTGGACGAAATTGACGAACGCAGCGTGGACGTCGTGCGGCGGCACGGCGGTCCCGATCCGGTTAATATGCGCCGTGGTCAAATCGTCTCTCCCGTGTGCCCCGCTATAACCCGCGAGCGCAGGGTTACGGTACAGGGTGGCGCTGGCTGCGCTCCTGCGGCACGGTAGCACAATGGGCGATGAACGGGACTGCTTTAGCGACGTCGCCGGAATTCGCGTCGGACATGCCCATGACGCTGCCGCGCGAACCGGCGTCACCGTCATCCTCCCCGACGCGCCCGTTACGATGGCGGTCGATGTCCGGGGCGGCGGCCCTGCGACGCGTGAGACCGATGCGCTCGCCCCGCATACGCTCGTCGAGCGGGTCCATGCACTGGTGCTGAGTGGCGGGTCGGTGTTCGGGCTGGCTTCCGCCGATGCCGTCGTCGTCGCGCTGTCGGTGGCGGGTGTCGGTCTTGCCGCCGGTCCGCTTCCTGTCCCCGTCGTCCCCGCCGCGTGCCTGTTCGATCTGGCTAACGGCGGTGACAAGACTTGGACCACGCCGCCGTATCGCGATCTTGCTCGCGCGGCGTTGGCAGCGGTGGCCGGACCCGACTCGAGTGGTGCGGTCGGGGCAGGGCATGGCGCGGTCGCGGGCAGCCGCCCCGGCGGCATCGGCAGCGCCAGCGTGACCGCCCACGGCCTGACGGTCGGCGCGCTCGTCGCGGTCAACAGCTTTGGCGAAGTCTTTGCCGGTGCCCCACCCGAAGGCGACGTACCCCTGCCAAAGCTCGCGCGCGCTGGTGACTTGGCCGCGCAATCGACGTGCATCGGAGCGGTGGCGATATCCGCCCCAGTCACCCGGTCGCAGGCGCAGCGCATCGCGATGATGGCGCATGACGGCCTCGCCCGCGCCATTCGCCCGATCCACACCCCGTTCGACGGCGATACGCTGTTTGTGATGTCGACTGGGGAGGCGACCGGCGTCGATCCGGTCACGCTTGCCTTGCTCGGCACCCTCGCCGCCGATGCCGTCGCCCGCGCCGTCCGCCGCGGAGTATTCGGTTAGCGGCGGGTAGACCCTAGACGACCGGCAGTCGGTCGAGGTGCTTGTCGAGCGTCAGCGGATAGTCGCGGATGCGGACTCCGGTCGCGTTGTAAACCGCATTGGCGATCGCCGCGCCGACGCCGCACAGGCCAAGCTCGCCGACGCCCTTCGCCTTCATCGGCGAAACCTTGTCGTCGGCCTCGTCGAGGAAGACGACCTCCTGATGCGGAATGTCGGCGTGGACCGGCACTTCATAGCCGGCAAGGTCGTGGTTGACGAAGAAGCCGAAGCGCTTGTCGACGACGAGTTCCTCGAGCAACGCCCCGCCAACGCCCATCGTCATCGCGCCGATAACCTGGCTGCGCGCCGTCTTGGGGTTGAGGATGCGCCCTGCCGCGCAGACCGCGAGCATCCGTCGAACGCGGATTTCGCCGGTAAACCGATCGACGCCGACCTCGACGAAATGCGCGCCAAAAGTTGATTGCTGATACTGCCGCGACAGGCCGCTAAAGGTGATCTGATCCTCGGCGACGATCTCGCCGTCGCGCGCGGCATCGGCGAGCGCGACACGGCGGTCGCCACTACGGACGTGGCCGTCGATGAACTCCGGGTCGGGCGTGTTGAATCCAAGCCGCTGGGCGACCGCCTCGCGCAGCTTGACGCACGCGGCATAGACCCCCGACGTCGAACTGTTCGCCCCCCACTGCCCGCCCGAACCGGCAGACGCGGGAAAGTCCGAATCACCGAGTCGGACAACGACTTGGTCGAGATCGACCCCCATCATTTCGGCAGCGGTCTGGGCGATGATCGTATAGCTGCCGGTGCCGATGTCGGTCATGTCGGTTTCGACGGTTATGACGCCGTCGCGGCCAAGGCGAACGCGGGCCGCCGACTTGAAGTTGATGTTGTTGCGGAATGCGCTGGCGACGCCGAAACCGATCAGGTGATCGCCGTCGCGGTGACGACCGGGTCGCGCATCGCGGGCGCTCCACCCGAACTTCTCTGCGCCGTCACGCAGGCACCGGATCAACTGGCGCTGCGAGAAGGGTCGCTCGGGTTTGCCGGGATCGACCTGCGTGTCGTTGACGATGCGAAACTCGACCGGGTCCATGCCCAGCTTCTCCGCCATCTCGTCCATCGCGATTTCGAGCGCCATCAGCCCCGACGCCTCACCTGGCGCCCGCATCGCATTGCC
>JBBRQR010000298.1:0-3213 GCA_038226115.1 Sphingomonadales bacterium
CCACTGACATCGGCGAGCGATTCCAGACCAAAAGGATCATCGTCAACCCCGGCGAAGCGCTATCATTGCAGCTACATCACCACCGTTCCGAGCACTGGGTTGTGGTTTCGGGCGTCGCAAAAGTGACGGTAGGCGACGAAGAACGGACGTTGGCGGAGAATGAATCGGTCTATATTCCCGCCGGCACGCGCCATCGGCTCGCGAATCCGGGTGCCGAGCCGCTGCATCTCATCGAAGTCCAGTGCGGCGACTACCTCGGCGAAGACGATATCGTGCGGTTCGAGGATAAGTATGCTCGTGTGCCGGTGGCGGCGCCCTGATACGTAAAGGCTGCCCGGCGTTCTCTGCTCTAGCCGGCTGACGTTCGCTCACGGGCTGCGGGATTGGCCCCATTAACGGCATGTCAAAGTGCAAGGCGCGCTTCGATGTCGATGTCACAGAAGCCGTCGGAAACCCGCTGCCCAATTGGCGCGTCCATGTCCCTCGACGAACAGCCCGAACGCTGATGAGCAAAGGCGGGTACAACGCGACATCGCCGAACGCGTTCTCGGCCACGCCATCCCCGGGGTCGAAGGCATTTACGACCGCCACGACTGGATGGATGAGAAAGCCGATGCGCTTGCCCGCTTGGCAACACACATCGAGGAGATTGTTTAATCACCTGGACCCAGGAAACGCGGTCAGGCCATCAGTTCATGAAACGAACAATCCGAGGCCACGGAAGGCAGTTTGTGATCGTCTGCAGCCCTCTCTGATCCGAGACGCACAGCTGGAACTTTTGATCTCGGAGTCCTAGGGCGGCCAGATCAGGTTGTTGACCGTTTCGATAGACAATAACCGCGTTTATGACTAGAGTAACGGTCAAAGAGGTTGATATGCGCACGACGCCGCCCATGCCGCTGCCGGTCAAACGCGCCTTGAGCAAGCTCGGGGGCGACATCAAATCCGCGCGTATTCGCCGTCGCATCACTGCGACATTGATGGCCGAGCGCGCTTTCATTGCCCGCAGCACCTTGCAGAAGGTCGAACAGGGCGACCCGGGTGTATCGCTCGGGGTCTATGCGACCGTGCTGTTCATTCTGGGCTTGAGTGAGCGAATTGCCGACCTTGCCGATGTCGGCAAGGATGTCGTTGGTTTGCAGCTCGAAGAGGCACGGTTGCCGCAACGGGTCCGATCCAGCAAGCCAAGCAGTGCGACGCAACCATGAGCGACGGCGAGCTTCTGGTCTATGTTGACCTTGCCGGTGCGGTCCAACTTGTCGGGCGGCGTTGGGTGCGGCGCGCCCGCCTTCGACATGGACCCAACTCCTACCGACGTGCGCGCCCGCGTCCTTAGGCTTGCGATCGATGAGACCGGCGACACGGCGCCGCTTGAGGTCGCCAGATTCATGGCGCGCCAATGCGGCCTGAAACCGCCGGCCGCGAGCGATATCGTCGCCCAGGTTCAAACCGCCGTCGCAAAATGGCGCGTCGTGGCAGCAACGCACGGCCTCCATGCCCGAGACGTGGAGCGCATGGCATCGGCCTTCGAACACGGCGGGACTGCAGCATGACTTCGAGATTTTGCCCCAGCAAATCGAGATTGCGGCCGTAACCCGGCCTCCCGCCATCGCGACTGCTTCCGACCCAACCTCAGCCGCTTGACGAAACCCGTCGAGCGATCATGCAAACGTCCGCTAATGGCCATAGACGACGTGGTCCGGGACGGAGGCGAACTTGCCCCCAATTCCCGCAACGGAGCACGTCCTGGCGCATTTGAAGAACGCCACGTGTTATGGTATATACATAGCATATGTTTGGAGCTTGCAGCATGGCCGAACCAGCACCGAACCGTGACATTCGCGAAGCGAAGCTGTTTCGCAACAACCGCAGCCAGGCTGTCCGGATCCCGGCAGAGTTCGAGTTTCCTGGCAGCCGGGTGCTGATTCACAAGGAAGGCAACCGACTCGTCATTGAGCCTGAGCCGCGGCCAAACCTCCTTGATACCCTCCGATCGCTGTCGCCGCTTGGTCCCGAAGACGCCTTCCCTGATGATCACGATGGGTCTTTGCTGCCACTCAGGCACATCGACCTGTGAGCCAAACTCGCTACATGCTCGACACCAATATCGTGTCCGATCTTGTTCGCAGCCCGCAAGGCCGAGTCTTTGATCGGATCGCTGCGCTAGGCGGCGATAACATGTGCATCAGCATCGTTACGGCCGCCGAGCTGCGCTATGGCTGTGCAAAAAAGGGCTCTCCCCGTCTCCTCGCGCAGATCGAAGCGATTCTGGGCAGCATCGAGATCCTTCCGTTCGATGTGCCGGCCGACACCGAATATGGGGGCATCCGCGCCGAACTGGAAGCCGCGGGCAAGCCGATCGGACCGAACGACCTGCTCATCGCAGCGCATGCCTGTGCATCCGATGTGACGCTGGTCACCGCCAACGTTTCAGAGTTCGAACGGGTGCGGGGTCTGCGCACAGAGAATTGGCTGACATAGCGAGCGCACGGGTTGGAGAGCATCCGTGCTGTCTCCCGATCGCTGTATCGCCACGGGACAACATCTTTGACTGCGGCGAGTGCAGACTACGACCGGCAGGGATGTGAACGCCGCCGCGCTTTTATAGCGCCAGCGGGTACATCCAAATGGCTGGCCCGTCAGATCGAGAGTTCGATCGCGTGCCGCTCTTTCTTTTGGAAGAAATTTAGGTTATCATTCTTCAGGAAGAGAAGGAAGCAACCGATGGCATCTCTAGGAAGCGTACGCGCGACAACGACCTCGCCGGCGTTTCTGCTGGCCAAGGCGGCAACACGCGCCGCCGAACGCCTCGGCATTCGCCAGCGAGAGCTCGGCGAGATCATCGGTATTTCGCCGGCGACGGTCAGCCGCGCGGCGCATGGGGGCAGCTTGCCCGAAGACGGCAAGGCCATCGAGTTGGCGACGCTTTTCATCCGGACATTTCGCGCGCTCGATGCCATTGTTGGCGGTGATGAGGCCGTGGCGGCGGCCTGGATGCGCAACCATAACACCTCCTTGGGCGGTGAGCCGCTGGCGCTCATGAAGACCGTGCCGGGGTTGGTCGATTGCCTTGCCTATCTCGACGCGCGCCGCGCGCTTGTCTGATTCGTCCCTAAATCCGGGGCCACGATCGGGCGATATCTGGCGGATGGTTGAGGCACAGCACCGTGTCTCGACGATGAAGCTTGTCGATGATTTCGAAGAACAGCGCAC
>JBBRQR010000299.1:0-3189 GCA_038226115.1 Sphingomonadales bacterium
GCGCAATGCCCAAGTGTTCGGCGACGGTCCGCGATTCGTGCGATCAGTCGATGACGACGGAGAAGAATGCGATGTCCGCCGAGCAGGCGATGAAGAGCGGTGGCGTCGGCGACCGTGCCAGCGACAACGCGGGAAAGATGATGCCCGCCGACCACATGATGATGGGCGGAAAGCACATGATGATGCACAAGCGCATGATGAAGCATCACAAGATGACGACAAAGCTGCGCAACAACCCCGAAACCAAGAGCGACATGGCACCGGCTGACGCCGCCAAGCCAATGTAAACACTGCCGGGCCCGGCTCCGGCCGGGCCCATCTGCCCGGCGGGCCGAGCCCTGATTAAAGGGCCATGCCATGACCGACGACTTCTATCGTATCCGCCGCCTGCCGCCGTATGTCTTCGCCGAAGTCAATGCGATGAAGGCAGCGGCACGCGCACGCGGCGAGGATATCGTCGACCTCGGCATGGGCAACCCCGATCAGCCGCCGCCGCCGCACGTCATCGCCAAGCTCGCCGAAGTCGCGGCCAAGCCCGATGCGCACGGCTATTCGGCATCGAAGGGCATTCCGGGTCTCCGCAAGGCGCAGGCCGCTTATTACGCGCGGCGCTTCGGCGTCGAGGTCGATCCCGATAGCGAAGTCGTCGTCACCCTCGGCTCGAAGGAGGGGCTGGCCAACCTCGCTCAGGCGATCACCGCGCCCGGCGACGTCGTCCTCGCGCCGAACCCGTCGTACCCGATCCATATGTTCGGCTTCATCATCGCCGGGTGCACGATCCGCTCGATCCCGGCGTCGCCCGGCCCCGACTTCTTCGAAAAACTCGAACACGCGATGCGCTACACCGTGCCGCGCCCGACGGTGCTGGTCATGGGCTATCCTTCGAACCCGACCGCCGAAACCGTCGATCTCGCCTTTTACGAACAGGTCGTGGCGTTCGCCAAGGCGCACGGCATCTGGGTCATCAGCGATTTGGCCTATGCCGAAATCTATTTCGACGGGGTGCCGACGCCGTCGATCCTCCAGGTTCCGGGAGCGATGGATGTCGCGATCGAGTTCACGAGCATGTCGAAAACCTATTCGATGGCGGGGTGGCGGATCGGCTTCGCCGTCGGCAACAAGCAACTCATCGCCGCCCTGACGCGGGTCAAGTCGTACCTCGATTACGGCGCGTTCACGCCGATTCAAGCGGCGGCGGTCGCGGCGCTTAACGGCCCGCAGGACAGCATCGCGACGACGCGCGCGCTGTACAAGGCGCGCCGCGACGTCCTGATCGAAAGCTTCGCTCGCGCCGGGTGGGACATCCCCGTGCCGCGCGCGAGCATGTTCGCATGGACCCCGATCCCGCCCGCGCTGCGCCATCTGGGCTCGGTCGAATTCGCCAAACAGCTGATCACCCACGCGCAGGTCGCTGTCGCCCCCGGCACCGGCTTCGGCGAGGAAGGCGAAGGCTTCGTCCGCATCGCTCTGGTCGAAAACGAGCATCGCATCCGTCAGGCAGCGCGCGGGGTGAAGCGGTATCTCCAGTCGATGGGGGTGAATGCGGCGGCGAAGCGGGCGGGGTAGCGCGCTTTGCGCCTTGCGTGAGATCGGCGGTTCGTTACGGTCCCATCGCGGAACGCGGGGGCGACGGATGAGCGAAGATCGATGCGGCGGCCACCGAGAATGACCGAGCCCGCACCCACGGCCGACCCCGGCATCCGTGCCATCGCTCCGCCGCTGTTCGCCTTCACCAGTTCGGTCGCCGGCATGACCGCCGGTTTCGTGACGGTTACCCTCGGCTTCGTTCTCGTGGGCCGCGGTTTTTCGCTCTCCGCCATCGCCGGACTTGTCGCACTTAACCTGCTGCCCGGGACGTGGCGCGTGCTGTTCGGGCCGATCATCGACCTCAGCCTGACCCCGCGGCACTGGTTCATCCTCGCCGCGATCGGCTCGGCGATCGGCGTTGGCTACTTTGCCGTCATCAGGCTCGATCCAAGCAATCTATCCGGTATCGGCATCATGGCCCTCGCGATGGGCGTATTTGCCGCGCTCACGTTGAGCGCGCAGACGGCGGCGATTGCCATCACGACCGCGCCCGACGTTCGGGGGCGGATCGCGGGTTGGGTGCAGGCGGGCAATCTTGGCGGCACCGGCATCGGCGGCGGACTCGGCCTGTGGCTCGCGACCCATGTCGGCATGACCACCGCGGCGTTGGCCCTTGCCGCGCTCTGCCTCGCCGCCGCGTGGCCGATGCTGCTGATCCGCACGCCGCGCAGCGGGACCGGGCAGCCGCTCGCGATCGTGCTCAGAGGCATCGGTCGCGACGCGCAGGCGCTGGTCACGACCCGGCGCGGCTTCCTGACGGTCGTCGCGGTGACGGTGCCGTTCGGGCAGGGTGCGTTCCTCGGGCTGTTGTCGTCGGTGTCGCGCGATTGGGGGGCGTCGGGCGATCTGACCGCGACGACGACAGGGCTGCTCGCCGGACTGGTCAGCATCCCCGGCTGCCTGATCGGCGGCTATCTTTGCGATCGCTTCGCGGCGCAGACCGTTCTCGCGTGGAGCGGCGTCGCCTGTGCGCTCGGCGAAATCGCCATGGCGCTGGGTCCGCGCACCCCGGTGGCGTTCGTCGGGTTCGCGCTCGCCAATAATCTGCTGATGGGGGTCGCCTATGCGGCAGTGGCGGCGGTCGTCTATGTCGGGCTGAAGGGGGTGAGTGGCGGTACGCTGGGGTCGCTGCTCGGCAGCCTGAGCAACGTCCCGCTGGTCGCGACGACAGCACTGCTCGGCGCGGTTTCGGGGGCGTACGGCGCGAACGGCATGATGTGGACCGAGGCGGCGCTCGGCCTCGTGGCGGCGGCGGTCTATGGCGGGCTGGCGTGGTGGTGGCGTCCGCGTGAGGCCGTCGGCGTGCCGATGCCCGCCTGACGTGCGGCGATTATCCTGTCCTACACGACCTCGCTTCGCTACGTGTCGCGGCATGACTTCCTGTTCATCTTCCTTCTTCGGCCCGGCGATCGTCGCTGATCGTCTTCAGGCGCGCGGAGAAGTCACCCCCTGCGTAGCGCGACTTTCGTCAACTTCCGCGCGAAAAGTGCCGCTCCGGTGAGCGCTCCGCTGCGTGTCGGGCTGGCGGGACTCGGCACCGTCGGGGCCGGGGTCGTCGCACTGCTCGACGCCAATGCCGAGCTGATCGAGCGTCGCGCCGAC
>JBBRQR010000300.1:0-3169 GCA_038226115.1 Sphingomonadales bacterium
GCCTGCCGCCGGGCGCGAGGTCCGCTGCACCGCGTGTCGCCACGGCTGGACGGTGTGGCCCGACGGGGCGACAGCGCCGCCGCCTGCGCGATCCGTCGAGCCGCTCCTCGCCGCCGTCGCACCGGCTGTTACCGACTCGTTGGCGGCACGCGAATCAAGCCCACGACTGGCAATGCCGATCGTGACGTCCGCCCAGACGGTCGATGGCATGATTGTCGCGGCCAACCCGATGATCTCTGCCACGCCGTCCGACGTGTCGGCAGCATCGTCCGCAAGGTCTCTAAACGAGGAACCCCCACCCCGCCGTCGTCGCGGCGTGATCGTCGCAGTCACGCTCGTCGTCGTCGCCGTCGCGGCGGCAGCGGTAGTCGAGTTCGCTCCCGCCGATACGTTCGACCCGCCACGCCTCGGCCTGCCCGCCCCGCGCGATCTCGGACTGCCGATTGCCCAGCTTGACCTGCCCGCGCTCGATCTGCCCCAGCTCGGTCTCCGCCGCGTGCCGTTGGTCGGCGACACTCTCGACGGCCTCATCAATCCGCCCCGCGTAGCGGCATCCCTGCTCCACGTCACCGCGCACGGCGAGCGGCGAACCCTCTCGAACGGCACGAATGTGCTCCTTGTCAGTGGTAGTGTCGCCAACCCGACTGCCGCCCCGGTCGCGTTGACCGCGATCGACGCCGCGTTGCGCGATCCCGCGGGGCCCGTTGCGATCCGCTGGCGCATAGCCGCGCCGGTGGCGGTTGTCGCCGCGAACGGCAGCGTCGCGTTCGAATCGGTCGCAGCGAATTTTCCCACCACCGCGACCGTCCTCCAGCTTACGCCACGATGATTCGCGCTGGCGGAGCGCACGTGTGACGGCCGCCCGCGCAGAAGCACTCGCTGCCACCGGACGCGAAGCCGAGGCAGCCGCCGTTATCGCGGCAGGCATCGCAGCGGGCGACACCGATGCGCTCGTCGTCGCCGCACAATGGCGGCTATTTGGGGTGTTCCCTGCCGTCGTCGGTCCGCGCGACGCTAACGCGGCGAAAGTGTTGCTGACCCGCGCCGCCGAAGCCGGAGACGTACCGGCGCGCGTTCTGCTCGCCTATTTGACGGCCAACCCGGCGTGCGGCGTCGCCGATCCGGTGGCGGCGCGCTGTCACCTCGCGGCGGCAGCGGCGGTCGAGCCCCGGCTGGCGGCGCAACTCACTGTCCTCGACGCCTTTACCGCACGTCCCCTGCCTGCCCCCGAGCGGCTGGCGGAGTCGCCCGATGTCGTCCGCTTCCACGGTCTCCTTGACGCGGCAACGTGCGCGTGGCTGATCGCCGCTGCACAGCCGTCACTCGCCCCGTCGCTGATCGTCGATCCGGCGAGCGGAGTCGCTCGCGCCGACCCAGTCCGCCGCGCCCACGCGATGAGCTTTGGCCCGCTCGACGAAGACCTCGTCGTCTCGGCGGTCGCCGATCGGATCGCTGCCGCCAGCGGGACCGATCGTGGCGCTGCCGAACCACTCGCCGTCCTTGCCTATGCGCCCGGGGGCGAATACCGCCCGCACCTCGACACGATCCCCGGCCTCGCCAACCAGCGCGCAGTGACGGTCCTGACGTACCTCAACGACGATTTCGACGGTGGCGCGACCGAATTCCCGGCTGCAAGCCTGACGATCACCCCGCGCACCGGCGACACGATCGTTTTTTGCGTTGCTGATGCCGACGGTCGCCCGCTGGCAAATGCGCGCCACGCCGGGGCTCCAGTGACGCGCGGCGTAAAATATCTGTGTTCGCGCTGGATTCGTTTGGCCGCGCATGACATCTGGGGACAACCAATATGAGGGAGACGCGCCATGATGTTCGACTATAGCGACAAGATGACCGGTCTGATCGAGCGCCTGCGCGCGTTCATGGACGAACACATCTATCCGAACGAGGCGCGCTACGAACGTGAAGTCGGCGAGGGCGAGCGGTGGAAGGTCCTTCCCGTCATCGAGGAACTGAAGCCGATCGCGCGCGCGGCGGGCCTGTGGAACTTGTTCCTCAACCTGTCCGACCACGACACCGGCGAGTGGAAGGGCCCCGGCCTGACCAACCTCGAATACGCCCCGCTCGCCGAGGAAATGGGCCGCGCCGGCTGGTCGTCGGAGGTGTTCAACTGCTCCGCCCCCGATACCGGCAACATGGAAGTCCTGCGCACCTACGGCACCGAGGAGCAGAAGGCGACGTGGCTCCGTCCGCTGATGGCGGGCGAAATCCGCTCGGCGTTCCTGATGACCGAGCCCGCCGTCGCGTCGTCTGACGCGACCAACATCGAAACGAGCATCGTCCGCGACGGCGACGATTATATCATCAACGGCCGCAAATGGTGGTCGAGCGGCGTCGGCGATCCGCGCTGCAAGATCGCCATCGTCATGGGTAAGACCGACGTCAACCAGGCGCGCCACCTGCAGCAGAGCCAGGTCCTTGTTCCCCTCGACGCCCCCGGCATCACCAAGCTGCGCGCGCTCAAGGTGTTCGGCTATGACGACGCGCCGCACGGCCATTACGAGGTCATCCTCGACAATGTCCGTGTCCCCGCATCGAACGTCGTCCTGCGCGAAAGTGCAGGCTTCGAAATCGCCCAGGGGCGTCTCGGGCCGGGCCGTATCCACCATTGCATGCGGAGCATCGGCGCGGCCGAACGTGCACTCGAGAAGATGTGCAAGCGGCTCAAGTCGCGCACTGCCTTCGGCAAGCCGATCAGCGAGCAGGGTGTGTGGCACGAACGCATCGCAGACGCGCGGATCGCGATCGAGCAGGCGCGGCTGCTGACCCTCAAGGCGGCGTATATGATGGACACCGTCGGCAACAAGGCGGCCAAGCGCGAGATCGCAATGATCAAGGTCGTCGCACCGAACATGAGCTGCATGATCCACGACATGGCGATCCAGGCGCACGGCGGCGGCGGCGTCTGCCAGGACTATGGCCTCGCATCGGGCTATGCCGGGCAGCGCACCTTGCGGTTGGCGGACGGTCCGGATGAGGTTCACCGTGCGGCGATCGCGAAGGATGAATTGCGGCGGTATAACTGAAGCGGCGGCAGCAAGCGGCAAAGCGGACGCCCTTCGCGTCCGTTAGCAGCGCGCTGACTCGCGCGCCCGAGGGCGGGACGGCGGACCTTCACCGCCGAACCCGTCCGATGGCAGGGCCTTGCCGC
>JBBRQR010000301.1:0-3161 GCA_038226115.1 Sphingomonadales bacterium
CTGGCAACTGCATTCGGGGCGGCGGCGCTGCTGCCGGTGGCGGTACTGACCGGACCGGTCGTGCCGCACGACTGGACGCCGTTGATCCTCCTTGCCCTCGGCAGTCAGGTGGTTGGTCAGGGGCTGATCGTTTTCGCCGTCGGATATCTGCCGCCGATGGTCGTCGGGCTGACATTGCTGGTGCAACCAGCGATCGCGGCGACGATCGGGAGCTTGCGGTACCGCGAGACGCTTGGTCCAGCGGAGCTTGGCGGCATGGCGCTCGTTGCGCTGGCGCTGGTGCTCGTACGGTTGCCGTCCCGTCAAAGCACCGTGGCGTAAACGAAAATATGCTGTCCTACACCCGCCCGTTCGGTCTATGTTCCGCGACTCGGCGGCTCAATGGGGCGGTGCTGTGCGTTCTCATCGTGAGCTGCTGCCCGACGATTTTTTCGGGGAAAGAGGCTTTCATTTTTTCGGCGTGGCCGTGAACTTCGTGTGAACTTCGCCTCGACGCCGCGCGAAAAAAGCCATTGCGGGCGCTTTCTTCGCTTAGTTGTTCATCGTTGCGGGCGTCAGAAAATCCGCTTCGGCGCGGTGAACACTTCGGTCACCTCGGGGCGGAAGCTGTCGAGGGTGTCGGCGGGGAAGTTCGGATCGAACGCCGGACCGTCCCATTCGTCGACGAGCTTGACCGCGAAATCATACCACGGCTCGGCCTTGAAATCGTCGCGCAGGTTCGGCGACTGTCCCATATACTCGTAGTAATAGCGCCCCTGAAACGCCTGATGGTGCTTGATCGCGTGGTAGATGTCGTCGCGGACATAGGGTTTGAGGATTTCCGCTGCGATCGCCCCGTGGTTGGGAATGCTCATCAACTTGCCGAGGTCGTGGCATAGCGCGGCGACGACTTCTTCAGCGGGGGCACCGCTGCGGCGGGCGAGAGTCGCCGCCATCAGGCTGTGGCCGAGCTGGCTCGCGGCGAAACCGACCTCGATCTTGTCGAGCCGCGCGAGCGACTCCATGATCTGCTCGACCGCCGCGCTCTTTTGGTGGACGCCGTGTTCGCGGGCGATATGGCTCCAATCCTCGGCGGTTCCGTCGACCATCGTCGTGAACATCAGACGTGCTCCTGCGCGGCGTAGAGGGCGCGATATACACCGCGCAGCGCGACCTTGTCGATCTTGGCGCTGCCGAGTTTGGGCAGCGGGTCGGCACTGAACCACAGATGCGCCGGGACTTTATACGACGCGAGGTCGCGTGAAACGAACTGGATCAGCGCCTCGTTTTCGAGCGCCGCGCCGGGTTTGCGATAGACGACCGCGCCGACGATCTCACCAAGCCGGTCGTCGGGCAGGCCGAAGACGCTGGCCTCGGCGACGGCGGGGTGGGCGTAAAGCGCGCTCTCGACTTCCTGGCAGCTGATGTTCTCGCCGCCGCGGATGATGATGTCCTTCTTGCGGTCGACGATGAACAGGTAGCCGTCGGCGTCGAGCCGCCCAAGGTCGCCGGTGCGGAACCAGCCGTCGGCGACGAACGCCGCCGCCGTCGCCGCCGGGTTCCGCCAATAGCCGCGGCAGTTGGCGACGGTGCGGATGCAGACCTCGCCGACAGTCCCCACGGCTTGCGCGATCATCGCCCCGTCGTCGGCCCCAAAGATGCCGATCTCAACGAGCGGGGCTGCGGCGCGCCCGGTCGATGCCGGCTTGGTCAGGTAGTTATCGCGGTAGATACCCGCGCCGACGCCGTTGGTTTCGGTCAGGCCATAGCCCTGGACCGGGTGCTTGCCGGGGAAGACGTGCTGGATGCGCTCGACATGCTCGGGCGGACGCGGCGCGCCACCGCTGGCGATGTCGACGAGGCTCGACAGGTCGTATTTGGCGGCATCGGGATGGTTCATCAGCTCGAGGCTCATCGTCGGCACCCCGACGAAATACGTCGCCTTCTCCTTGGCGATCAGCCGCAGGGCATCACCCGCGTCCCATTTGTGCATGATGATCATCTTGCGCCCGATCGCGATCGAGACGAGCAGGACGGGGACCGCGCCGGTGATATGAAACAGCGGCACGTTGAGCAGCATGACCTGCTGCCCCGGCGCAGGCGCTCCGCCCGCCGCTGACAACTGTAGCAATGCAAGGCCGGTGACGAGATAGTTAAGCGAGCCGCTGACGATCGCGCGCTGGGTCGACACCGCCCCCTTCGGCTGCCCGGTCGAACCGCTCGTGTACATGATCGTCGCGTCGTCATCGGGGTCAACCGGTGGCCAGTACCACGGGGTGGCGTCGGCGGCGGCGAGCGCGTCGTCGAGGCGGTCGAAGCCGAGACCGGCGGCGACCTCCGCCGACGTGCGGACGGTCAGCACGGGCACGGTGAAATCGTCGAGCGCCGCCAACCGCCGCGCGCGTTCCTCGTCGGCGATCACCAGTCGTGTGCCGCTATGGCCGATGCCGTAAGCGAGTTCCTCGCTCTTCCACCACGCATTCAATGGCACCGCGACCGCGCCGAGCATGAGCGCGCCGCAATATGCGGTCACCCAGTCGGGGTAGTTCCGCATGGCGATGGCGACGCGGTCACCTTTGGCGATCCCGCGCGCCTGCAGAACGGCGGCGACCTTGCGCGACGCGGCGTAGACCTGTGCGAAGGTCAATCGCTCATCAAGATAGACAAGGAACTCCTTGTCGGCATTGGCGGCAAAGAAATAATCGAGGAAGTCGCGCATGTTCGCCGGGGCGGCGGCGAACACCGGCAGGTCGACGCCGCGCACGCTTGCGCGCCCAACGGCGAGGGGGCCGCCGGGAGCGGTGATCGCAGCGACAACGGCGTCGATCTGTTGGTCGAGGACAGAGGGCATGTCAGTATCCCATCAGCGTTGCGAGCCGGTCGCCGTGGAAGGCGTGGTCGCCGAACGTCTCGCGCGCGGCGCGGGCGCGCTTCATGAAGAAGCCGATGTCGAAATCGTCGGTCATGCCGATCCCGCCGTGCATCTGAACACCCTCGTCGGTGCTCAGCTTGGCGACCTCGCCGGCCTTGGCCTTGGCGAGGCTGGCGAACACCGGCACGCGGTCTTCGTCGGCGTCCAAGGCGACGAGCGCGCGCAGCGTCGCCGACCGCGCGAGTTCGACCTCGCAGAACAGATGCGCGGCGCGGTGCTGGAGCGCCTGGAAGCTCCCGATCTTGACGCC
>JBBRQR010000302.1:0-3150 GCA_038226115.1 Sphingomonadales bacterium
CCCTCGCCGTCGTCGGATGCGATCTCCCTAGAAGTGGACGCCGCCGGCGATGCCATAGCGCCGTGGTTCGAGAGTGAAGATGTTGGTGAACAGGCCCGACGACTGATCGGTGACGTACAGGCCGGTCGTCGCATTGTTGTTGCCGATGTTCTGGATGAAGCCACGGACAAACCAGCGGTCGTCCTTGCCGTTCAGCTGAACCTGGGCGTTCTGGATGAAGTAGCTCGGGATCCGGTCGGCGGCATCGTTGAAGATGCTGCCCGTGCTGTTGCCGGTCATCGAGATATCGTAGCGCGGAACCAGCGTGATGCCGCTGGTGCCGAGGTCGATCGTGTACTGTGCGCCCGCCGATGCCTTGAACTTCGGTGACTGCGGGAGCTCGTTGCCGCGCAGATTGGTCGTCACGCCCTCGTTGAGGACCTGGACGCCACCGAACAGCGTGCCCACGGTCGCGGCGCTGCCGGCGAGGGCCGAACAGATGCCGAACGCCCCGGTCGCGCCGTTGATGCCACTATTGGCAGGGAAGGCAGTCGGCGCGTTGAGGCCGATCGCGGCGTTGATCGCCCCGACATAGCCGTTGACACCGGCGACATTGCCCGGGGTCGTGGCGACGACGGCGCAGTTCGAGGCGTTGGTGATGTCCTTGACGATGACCGCGTCGCTACGCCCGCCTGACGGATCGCGCGGGTTCGACAGGAACTTGTTGCTCGTCACCTTGGTCTTCAAATAGCTGAAGCCGAGGTTGACCGCGAAGGCGCGGATCGGCTCGATGATCGCGTCGGCTTCGAGACCGTAGATTTCGGCGTCGACATTATCGTTGACGGAGGTCCGAGCGACGATGCGGCTGATCTGCAGGCTCTTATACTTATAAAAGAAGCCGGCGACGTTGAGGCGGAGGCGACCGTCGAGGAAGGTGTTCTTTGAGCCAACTTCGAAGGCGTCGATGAACTCGGGCGTGAACGCCTCGTTGACTGCGAAGATCGGCGACAGCGGCGGATTGATGCCGCCCGACTTATAGCCGCGCGAGTAGGACGCATAGACCAGGCTTTCGTCGCTGATCTTATAGTCGATCACGGCGCGTCCGGTGATTTCCGAGAAGCTGACCTTGCGGACATCGTACAACTGATTGCCTGCCCGTCCGGGATCGTAATCGAGGTTAGCGTAGCCAGCCGCCTGTGAAATGTTGGTCGCGGTGTACGGCACGAGGACGGCGCCGCCGTTGGCATCGGAGAACAGAGTCGTCCGCGCGCTGATCGACTTTTTGTCGGTGTTGTAGCGGACGCCGACGGTCAGCTTGAGGCGGTCGGTTGCCTTCCAATAAGCTTCGCCGAACAGGCCGTAGGACTCGAGCTTCGCATAGTTGGTGTTGTTGCGGTAATATGGTGAGCCACGATAGCTCGACGGGAAGGCGGGGTTGCCCGCAGACTGGTTGGCGATCGTCCCGGCAAGACCAAGGACCGCCGACGCATAGTCGAGGCCGAAGGCGTTGACGTAGTAACTGTTCTCGGTCGTGCGCACGTTGTTGTAGATGCCGCCGACAAGGAAGTTGAGGCTGCCGTCGAACTGCGTCGTCAGGATGACTTCGCCAGTATAGGCGTCGTTATGCTGGACCGAACGGTCGAAGTTGATCGGCGTCGCCGCGCAGGTCGACCGTCCGCCGAACGCGCCGGTGCCGGTCGTGTCATAGACCGACGAGGTGCAATATGGGCCGTTCGGGCCATTGGGGATCAATGCCTTGACCGCCGGGGCGATCTGCGCGCCGAGCGGGCCAAGCGGGCCAAGGCCGGCGGCATAGGCCGACGCGGCGGTCAGGCCCGCGATGAAGCCCGCCGGATTATTGATCGCAAGGTCGTAATCCTGGCTCGAGTCGACCGTGTTGCGCTGGTACAGGGCCGATGCGCCAACTTTCACCTTGCCGAAATCATGCTCGATCTTGGCTTCTGCCTGGACCTCGTCGGCGAAGTAGCGTGGCTGATACGCGGTATAGACCTTGCGCGGATCGGTCGGGTTGATCGCGCCGGTGAAGGCGTCGGGGCCGTATAGATTGGCGATTGCGAGCGGCTTGAGGGCCGGGGCAAGCGCGCCGAAAATCGCCGGATTGCCGAGGAACTGCGACGACGCGAAGATGCTCGGAAGGGTCGAGTTGGCGTTGGTCGTCTCGTTTGCGAGACGACCGGGCAAGCAGCCGAGGACGCCGGTCGGGTCGCGCTGGCACAGCTGCTTCTGGTTGCGCAGGCGGTTGTCCTTCTCGCGGAAGTAATAACCCATCAGGTCGACCGTCGTGCTGCTGTCGGGACGCCACCGCACCGATCCGCGAATCGCATATTCGTCGCGACCGTCGATCTTGGTGTTATTGTACAGGTTGTCGGTATAGCCGTCGCGCTTGAGGTAGGTCCCCGCGACGCGAACGCCGAGTGTGTCGCTCAGCGGGACGTTGATCCAGCCCTTGACGCGAATATCGTTGAAATTACCGTACTCGCCCTCGGCATTGGCGTGGAAGCCCTTCAGGTCGGGCTTGGCGGTGATGAAATTGATGACACCGGCGGTCGCATTGCGCCCGAACAGGGTCCCCTGCGGCCCGCGCAGGACTTCGACGCGCTCCAGATCGAAATAGTCGGTTTCAAAGATGCGCGTGCCGAACAGCGGCAGGTCGTTGATGTGGATCGCGGTCGCGCTGTCGCAACTGACGCCGACGCACAGGTCGCCGACGCCGCGGATGGTGAAGTTCCCACTGGTGAAGTTGCCCTTGGTGAAGGTGACATTTGGCAAGGTCAGCTGGAGGTCGGACGTGTTGTTGATCTGCTGCGCGGCAAGCGCCTGCGCGGTGAAGGCGGTGATCGCGATCGGCACGTCCTGGAGGCTCTGCGAGGTGCGCTGGGCAGTGACGACGATCTCGTCCAGCGCATTATACGCCCCCGTTTCGGCGGCGGGAGCTGCGACCGGAGCAGCCGCTGCAGCGGGCACGGTGGCAAACAGGGCGAGCAAGGAGACGCTCGACAAAATGGTGTGCGATTTGGCGGTGAGGCGCATGATCATCTCCCCAGATGGTTACTCGACGCCAGCGTTTATTCACCGGTCGCCACCCCGCAGCGGATTGCCACTAAGGTTCACGTGCATGTGAACCGCTGCCCCACACCTTGTCCACGCATC
>JBBRQR010000303.1:0-3139 GCA_038226115.1 Sphingomonadales bacterium
CGGCGCGCTGATCGCGGTCGACCGGCTGTTCCTCCACGAGCGAATGGGGTCGGTGGCGCTGCAGTCGTTGCGCGACGCCGGACGAACGGTCGCCGATCCACGCCGCGTGTTCGCCACGATGGACCATATCGTCGATAGCCGACCGGGGCGAACGGGGACGCTTGTAGTGGGCGGGCAGGCGTTCCTCGATGCGACGCGCGAAGGCTGCCGCGCCGCCGGGATCCGTCTGTTCGATATCGGCGATCACGACCAGGGCATTGTCCATGTCATCGGCCCCGAGCTCGGCCTTGCGCTGCCCGGAAGTACCATCGCCTGCCCCGACAGTCATACCTGCTCGCAGGGCGCGCTGGGCGCATTCGCGTGGGGAATCGGCAGTTCTGAGGCGGAACACGCGATGGCGACGGGCACGATCCGCATGCACCGCCCGCGGACCATGCGGATCACGGTGTCGGGGCGGCTGACGGCGACCGCCAAGGACCTTGCGCTGCATATTATCGCCGCCCACGGGGCCGGTGGTGGCCAGGGATTTGCGATCGAATATAGCGGCGACACCGTCTGCGCGATGGACGTCGAGGCGCGCCTCACACTGTGCAACATGGCAACCGAGTTCGGCGCGGTCACCGCGACGATCGCCCCGGATGACACCGTTTTCGACTGGCTCCACGGGCGCGACCATGCGCCGAAGGGAGTGGCATGGGACCGTGCCGTCGGTGCATGGCGAACGCTAATCAGCGACGACGAGGCGCAGTTCGACCGCGAAATCGCCATCGACGCCGCCGCCGTCGCGCCGATGATCAGCTGGGGGACGTCACCCGAGCAATCGGCGGCATTCGGTGCGCCCGCCGGGACAAGCCCGTACATGGCCGTCGACGGCTCGGTCGAGGGCTTGGCGATCGACGCCGCGTTCATCGGCAGCTGCACCAACGGGCGACTGTCCGATCTGCGTCGCGCCGCCGCCGTTGTCGCCGGTCGCCACGTCGCCCCCGGCGTCATCGCGCTCGTCGTGCCGGGGTCGAGCGCGGTCAAACGCGCCGCCGAGGCCGAGGGGCTAGACCGCGTTTTCGTTGCCGCCGGGTTCGAATGGCGCGAGAGCGGATGCGCGATGTGCTTCAACGCGGGCGGCGAGACCTTCCCCCCCGGCAGCCGCGTCGTATCGTCGACCAATCGCAACTTCGAAGGCCGCCAAGGCCCCGGCGTCCGCACCCATATCGCCAGCCCCGAAACCGTCGCGGCGAGTGCGGTCATGGGCGCAATCACGGACCCCCGGCGACTGGCGCGATGACCGCCTTCGCCCCCGTGACGACGCTAACGGTGCGCGCCGCGCCGCTGTTACGCGACAATATCGATACCGATGCGATCATTCCATCGCGCGAGATTACGACGGTCAGCAAGACCGGCCTCGCCGACGGCCTGTTCGCCGGATGGCGCTATCTTGCAGGCACGCGCGATCCCGACCCAGCCTTCGTCCTCAACGATTTGCGCTTTGCGGGGACAGCAATCCTCCTCGGCGGTGCAAACTTCGGTTGCGGTTCGAGCCGCGAGCACGCCGTCTGGGCGCTCCACGAATACGGCGTGCGGGTCGTGATCGCGCCGAGTTTCGCGCCGATATTCGCAAGCAACTGTGTCCGCAACGGCATTGTGCCGATCGTGCTCGATGCAGCGTTCGCCGATGTGCCGCTGACGGTCGATCTCGCCGCCCAAACGGTGGTGCAGGGGGACCAGGTCTGGACATTCGACATCGCCGCTGAGGCGAAGGCAATGCTGCTCGGCGGCCTCGACGCGATCGACCTGACGCTGGTCGATGCCGCCGTCATCGCCGCGTGGACTGCGCGCGACCGGGCGCTGCGACCGTGGATTTATTTTGAGGATGCCGCGTGACCATGATCCTGATTTCCGAAGTCGGCCTGCGCGACGGTTTGCAATCGGTCGACCGTGTCATGCCGCTCGCCGCCAAACAGGCGTGGATCGCCGCCGAAGCCGCTGCGGGCGTCCGCGAGATTGAAGTCGGCAGCTTCGTCCCCGCGCACCTTCTCCCGCAGATGGCCGACACCGCCGAACTGGTTGCGTTCGCCAAGCGCATCCCCGGCCTCACCGTCGTCGCGCTCGTGCCCAACGCGCGCGGGGCCGAGCGCGCCGTCGCCGCCGGGGTCGATGCGATCTCGATGCCGTTCTCGATGTCAGAAACCCACAGCCTGAAGAATGTCCGCAAGGATCACACCGCCGTCCTTGTCGAGATTGCCGCGACGGCGCGGATCGCCGCTGACGCCGGGGTCCACTTCGCTGTCGGTCTCGCGACGGCGTTCGGTTGCACGTACGAAGGCCATGTTCCCGAAGACCGGGTCGTTCGGCTTGCGGAGGCGGCGCTGGCGGCGGGAGCGGCGGAGTTCAGCCTGTCGGATACCACCGGCTACGCCGACCCGGCGCAAGTGCGGCGGCTGGTGCGGCGCGTTCGCGAAGCCGTCGGGGCGGCGCTGACGACGCTCCATCTCCACAATACGCGCGGCCTTGGGTTGGCCAACGTCGTTGCCGGGCTGGAGGAGGGGATCGCCACGTTCGATGCGTCGCTCGGCGGACTCGGCGGTTGCCCGTTTGCGCCGGGGGCATCGGGCAATATCGTCACCGAGGATCTCGCCTTCATGCTCCACGCGATGGGGTATGACACCGGGATCGACCTCGACGCGCTGCTCGCCGTTCGCGCCATCGTCGCCGACGCGTTGCCCGGCGAGCCGCTCTACGGCTTCACTCCCGACGCGGGACTGCCGCTTGGGTTGGCGGAGCGCCGCGCATGACCGCGACCCCCCTTCTCGGCCTCAAGGTCGTCGAATTCACGCATATGGTTATGGGACCGGCGGCGGGCGGTATCCTCGCCGCGTTGGGGGCCGAAGTCATTCGTGTCGAGCCCGACGGCGGCGACCCGACACGGAACCTGATCGGGTCGGGAGCCGGTTATTACCCGATGTACAACCGCCACAAGGCGAGCGTCTGCCTTGACCTTAAATCGCCCGCCGGACTTGCCGCCGCGCGCGACCTGATCGCATCCGCCGACATATTGATTGAGAACTTCCGCCCCGGTGCGCTCGACCGCCTCGGGCTGGGCTACACAGCGATGTCCGCCGTCAATCCGCGCCTGATCTATTGC
>JBBRQR010000304.1:0-3121 GCA_038226115.1 Sphingomonadales bacterium
AGCACGCTAAGCATGTTCTTCGTCCGCACCAGCCCGCCGTAGAATAACGCGAGCCCCGGTACCGACATCATCAGGACGAGCAGCGTCGACACGAGCATCCACGCCGTGTCACCCTTGTTCGACATATCGGCCTGTTGCAGCGCGGTCGGGGCCTTGATCAGCGCCGGTGCCGCCCATGCGGGCAGCGCAAACGATGCCCCTGCTCCTGCCGCCGCGAGGGATTTAAGGTACAATTTCATGTGGTCGGCCCCCTTACAGCGCGGTTTCGTTGGTTTCGCCGGTGCGGATGCGGACCGCGCTGGCGACGTCGGTGACGAAGATCTTGCCGTCGCCGATGCTGCCGGTATGTGCGGTCTGCTGGATCGTCTCGACAACCTGGCTAACGATGTCGTCGGCGACGACGACCTCGATCTTGATCTTGGGCACCATGTTCGTCGTATATTCGGCCCCGCGATAGATTTCGGTCTGGCCCTTCTGCCGCCCGAAGCCCTTGACCTCGCTGACCGTCATGCCCTGAACACCGGCGGCGGTCAGCGCCTCACGGACCTCGTCGAGCTTGAACGGTTTGATAATGGCGATGACGAGTTTCATGTGCGGGTGCCCCTGACCGATCAACCCGCGTTGCAAGCACCGTGCCATCGCAGCGCCCTTGTGCAGTGCAGCAAGAACACGTCTCCGATTGATTAAAAAATTGGCGGCGACGGGGCCGCTGCCTGTTATTCAGGCGGCGGATCGCTTTCGATCGCCGCGAGCAAGGCCCGCGCTGCTGCCTCGTTGCTGTCGTCGACCATCAGCCGGACGCCCGATAATCCGCTGCCGATGATTGAGGCGATGCCGCTGTCGAACAGGACGGCGCCGATCCCGGCGGACTCGAGCCGACCGCGCGCGATCTCCCCCGCGATGCGGTCGAACAGGGTTTCGACGACGACAAGGCTCATCGACGGCTCCGCACAAAGCGCCAGTAGAACAGCAGGTTAATGCCGATCAGAATCGCCCCGAACACCGCCTGCGTGCCCCTCGTCAGTCCTTCGGGATAAATGATCGGCGTAAGGTAATGGTCGATGAACCCGCCCTGATAGCCGACGCCCCCCGCTTCCTCGCGCAGCCGGTTCTCGAGCGGGGTCAATGGGCAATAACTACCGCTGAATTCAATCCAGATGCCCCATGCCAGCACGGGAACGTGGAGCCAGACAAGGCGTGGCCAGCGCACGAGCAGCGCCGCGCCGAACAGCCCGAACAGGATGAAGGCGGCGTGGAAGGCGACGACGGCGCCGGCCATCAGGCGTAGGGCAGCTCGGTCGGTGACCGTACCGGCAAGCCGTCGATGCTGCGATCGCGCTCGGCATATTTTGCCAACCGGTCGGCGGGGTCATCCTGCGCGTGGAACTTGCGGAGCGTCTGGCGCTCGCGGTCGAGCGCCATCACCGGCACGCCCCAGCCGCACGACGACTGCGTCGATTCGACGGTCACGTCGAAAATCTGCCGAACGCCGCGCTCGATCGTAAAGTGCGCCGCGAGGTCGGCGAAGCCCGCATCCTGCGGCAGCACGGGCACCGCGCGCCCATAAATGCGATAGATCAGCGCCGTCCGATCGAAGGCACAGAACATGATCGTGATCCGCCCGTCGGCGAGTAGATGTGCGTTGGTCTCATTCCCCGACCCGTCATAATCGAGATAGGCGACGCGGTTCGGTCCAAGGACGCGGAAGACGTCCATGCCCTTGGGACTGAGATTGATCCGCGCGTCGGCGGCGCTCGTGGCGACGAAAAACACCGGCTGCGCGGCGACGAAGGCGTGGTGCTTGTCATCGATTTCGGTGAAGAATTCCACGCTACGCCGCCGTGCCGCCGACCGTCAGGCCTTCGATCAGCAGCGTCGGCTGGCCGACTCCGGCGGGGACGCTTTGCCCTGCCTTGCCGCAGATGCCGACGCCTTCGTCGAGCGCGAGGTCGTTGCCGATCGCCTTGACCCGCGTCAGCACGTCGGGGCCGTTGCCGATCAGCGTCGCGCCCTTGATCGGCGCGCCAAGGCGACCGTTTTCGATGCGATACGCCTCGGTGCAGGTGAAGACGAACTTGCCGCTGGTAATATCGACCTGACCGCCGCCAAAGCTCTTCGCGTAGATGCCCGACTTCGCGCGCGACAGAATCTCACCCGGGTCGTCACGTCCGCCGAGCATGAAGGTGTTCGTCATCCGTGGCATCGGCGCATGGGCATAGCTTTCGCGCCGACCGTTGCCGGTCGAGGCGACCCCCATCAGCCGCGCGTTGAGGCGGTCCTGCATATAGCCCTTGAGGATGCCATCCTCGATCAAAACCGTGCGTTCGGTCGGGGTGCCCTCGTCGTCGATCGTCAGGCTGCCGCGCCGCGCGTCCATCGCGCCGTCGTCGACCACCGTGACACCGGGAGCAGCGACGCGCTGACCGATCAGCCCGGCGAATGCGCTCGTCCCCTTGCGGTTGAAGTCACCCTCGAGGCCGTGACCGATCGCCTCGTGGAGAAGGATGCCCGGCCAGCCGGGGCCGAGGACGACGGTCATCTCGCCCGCCGGGGCATCGACGCCGTCGAGGTTGACGAGCGCCTGATTGAGCGCAACGTCGATTGCCGCCTGCCACGTCTCGGGCTTCATCAGATCGTCGTACAGATAGCGCCCGCCCAGCCCGTGGAAGCCCGTCTCGCGGCGATCGCCGTTGGCGACGACGACCGAGACGTTGAGCCGGACTAGGGGCCGGATGTCGCGCGCGCGCTGGCCGTCGGCGCGGACGATTTCGACGACCGACCAGCTGCCGAGCAGCGACGCCGACACCTGCACGACGCGTGGGTCGCGGGCGCGGGCGGCGGCGTCGATCTGCTGGAGCAGTGCGACCTTGGCCGCAAACGGGATTGCCGACAGCGGATCGGCGTCGGTGTACAGCTGGCGGTTGGTGCGCGGCGGGCGGTCGAGGTTGGCGGTCCCGCCGTGGCCCGATGCGACAACCTTGACCGTTTCCGCCGCGCGCGCGATCGCGGCATCGGACAGTTCGTTGGCATGGGCAAAGCCCGTCGTCTCGCCCATGACGCCGCGCAGGCCGAAGCCCTGCGTCGTGTCGAACGTCGCCGCCTTCAGCCGTCCGTCGTCGAA
>JBBRQR010000305.1:0-3118 GCA_038226115.1 Sphingomonadales bacterium
CCCCAGTCGGCCCCGCCGATCTTGTCGCGGATCAGCAGGTCGGCGGTAGTGGCATCGGGAACGCGCAGGAAAGCCTCTGCCAGACTGAGCAGCGCGATCCCCTCGGCAGTGTTGAGCCGATACTGTTGAAGGAAACGATTGACCCACCCCGACGACTGCGCCGCTCGCAGATTGGCAATCAGGCTGAGCGCGCAGGTTTCGACGCGGGCACGCGCGGTGGCGTCCAGCGTCGCGGCCATACGAAGGGTAGCAAGGACGTCGGGTTCCGATGCCCGGTGGAGGGCGCGCATTGTGGCGCGGGCAGGAGCGAGGGCCGGAATCGTCATGCCGCTCGAATACCTTGATTACACGGGCGCCGAAAGGTGCGCGCCCTCAAACAAGGGGGATGACGCTAACGGCAACCACCGCTAGGGTGCGCCAAAATACTGGGGAGGCGACATGCGCACGGCACTGCCGATGGCGGACTACAAGGCCAAGGTCGGGACCGAGGTTGGTGTGTCCGACTGGATTCTCGTCGACCAGGCGCGGATCGATGCGTTCGCCGAATGCACGGGCGATCATCAGTTCATCCACGTCGATCCGGTTCGCGCTGCGGCGACGCCCTTCGGGACGACGATCGCGCACGGGTATCTAACGCTCAGCCTGATCCCGATGATGACCTACGCGTCGGTGCCGTCGATCGAGGGCGCGAAGATGGGCGTCAACTATGGCATGAATAAATTGCGCTTCATGGCCCCGGTCAAGTCGGGCAAGCGCGTTCGCGGGCACTTTAACCTCGCCGCCGTCGATCAGCGGCCCGATGGTAGTTACCAGTTGACCATGGCGGTGACAGTCGAGATCGAAGGCGAGACAAAACCGGCGCTGGTCGGCGAATCGGTCTCGCTGGTGTACCTGTGAGCCGCCTCGGCGAACTGCCGCGCACGGCATGGGACCCGGCGTTCGCCGCTGTGGTCGACACGATGACGCCGCCGGGCGGCGCGCCGCTCGGGCTATTCCCGCCGTTCGCGCACAGCGCGCGCGCATGGGAGAAATTCAGCGGCGGCGCGTTGACCGGACGCGGACCGCTGTCTGCGCGGCAACGCGAAATCGTCATTCTGCGCACGGCGGCTAAGACGGGCGGCGAGTTCGAATGGACGACCCATGCAACGATGTATGCGGCGAAGGCGAGCTTTACCCCCGAACAGGTCCGCTCGACCTTCGACGGCGCGGCCGATGACGGCAACTGGGACGCGGGCGACGCGTTGCTGATCGCCACCGTCGACACGCTGCTCGCGACCAAGAAACTTACCCAGGCCGAGTTCGACGCGCTTCATGCGGTGTTCGACGCGGCGCAGGTGTTCGAAATCATCCAGCTTGTTGCGTTTTATCACGGCGTTTCGCTCATCTGCGGCGCGCTCGACATTCCCCCCGAAGCCGCGATGGGCCGCTTCCCGACCACAAAGGATCACGACCATGCGTGAAGCCGTCATCGTTTCGACCGCCCGCACCCCGATCGGGCGTGCGTTTCGCGGCGCGTTCAATGCGTCGGCTCCGCCGATCCTCGGTGGCCATGCGATCAAGCATGCGCTTGCACGCGCCAAGGTCGAGGGCGCCGAAGTCGACGACGTTGTTTGGGGCGCTTCGCTCCAGCAGGGCGGGCAGGCCCCGAACATCGCGCGGCTGGCGCTGTTGCGCGCGGGTCTGCCGACGAGCGTCAGCGGTCAGTCGATGGACCGCCAGTGCGCGTCCGGGCTGATGGCGATCGCGACGGCGGCGAAGCAGATCATTGTCGATGGTATGCAGGTCACCGTCGGCGGCGGGCAGGATTCGATCTCGATGGTCCAGACCAACAAGATGCGCGTCGACCCCGACATGGGGCTGATGGCGATGGTGCCGAACGTTTACATGCCGATGATCGACACCGCCGAGGTCGTCGCCAAGCGCTACAATATCAGCCGCGACCGCCAGGACGAATACAGCTTCCGCTCGCAGATGCGGACGGCGGCGGCGCAGCTGGCAGGCAAGTTCGACGACGAGATTGTTCCGCTCGACGCCAAGATGGGCATGGCGAACAAGGAAACTGGCGAGATTACCTTCCATGACGTGACGCTGAGCAAAGACGAGGGCAATCGCCCTGAGACGACGCTCGCCGGCCTGGTCGGTTTGAAGCCGGTGCGCGAAGGCGGCGTTATCACGGCCGGCAATGCGAGCCAGCTGTCCGACGGCGCGAGCGCGAGCGTCCTGATGGAAGCCGGTGAAGCGGCACGGCGCGGGCTGACCCCGCTCGGCATCTATCGCGGCATGGCGGTGGCGGGTCTCGACCCCGACGAAATGGGCATCGGCCCGGTCTATGCGATCCCCAAGCTGCTCAAGCGCAACGGCCTGACGGTCGACGACATCGACCTGTGGGAACTGAACGAAGCGTTCGCCGTCCAGGTTCTCCACTGCGCCGACGTTCTCGGGATCGATCAGGAAAAGCTCAACGTCAACGGCGGCGCGATCTCGATCGGCCATCCGTACGGCATGAGCGGCGCGCGCCTGACCGGCCACGCCCTGATCGAAGGTAAGCGCCGCGGGGCGAAGTTCGTCGTCGTGACGATGTGCGTCGGCGGCGGGATGGGCGCTGCGGGGTTGTTTGAGGTCGTCTAAGCGGCGCGGAGTTAGTTGATAATTGCCGTTCGCAATCGTCGACTAACTCCCGACTCGCGTGACGACCGACCGACCGGCGGGTCGGGCGACCTTCGCGCCCGAAGCCGTCAGACGGCGCGGCCTTGCCGCGACGAGCGCACCAACAATCATAAAACGCTGTCCTACAGCCCCCGACACAGGGGACCGGTATCCGGGGCTGGACGAGCCTCAACCGCCCGATCCAACCTCACGGAGTTTGCCAGCCACCAGGCAAGCTAACCGCAAAATACCTGCGTGGGCGTGAACTTCGTGGAGGAACGCCTAAAATTAGGACCAGCCTTACGCCTCGTCCTCATCGCCGCCCGGAACGACGACGGCGAGATCCTCGTCCTCGCCGATGTCGACATCGGGCTCTTCGGCATCCTCGGCGACATCAAGGTCATCATCGTCGGCCTCGATGATCTCACCGTCCTCATTGGTCTTGACGGTCGGCTTGGCGGCTTCGAACGGC
>JBBRQR010000306.1:0-3107 GCA_038226115.1 Sphingomonadales bacterium
GAAATCGATGTCAACGGACCGTTCCCGGCGTTGGTCAGCGACCGGATGGCGCTCGAACAAGTCTTGTCCAACCTCGTCGAGAATGCGGTGAAATACCTGAAGCCCGGACGCCCCGGCCGGATCGCGGTGGTCGCCCGCCCCGAAGGCAGGCGCGTGATTATCGATGTCGTCGACAACGGACGCGGTATCGCCCCGGGCGATCACGAGCGGATTTTCGAATTGTTTCGCCGCTCGGGCCTGCAGGATCAGCCGGGAGAAGGACTGGGACTGGCGCACGTGCGGGCGTTGGCATATCGGCTGGGCGGCGTTATTAGCTGTATCTCAAGCCTTGGAGAGGGCGCGACGTTCCGACTGTCGCTTCCCGCCATCCTTGTCGATCTTCGCGAAGGAGCCGCAAGGTGAGCGAACACAGTGTCAACATCATCATGGTCGAGGACGACGACGGTCACGCCCGGCTGATCGAGAAGAATATCCGCCGTGCCGGGATCGCCAACGCCATCCGGCACTTTATCGATGGGACGAGTGCGCTCGACTATTTGTTCAACGCACCCGACGGTCCGGCGCACAACGGCCCGGCGCTGATCCTGCTCGACCTAAACCTGCCCGACATGAGCGGGATCGATATTCTAGCGAAGATCAAGGCAGACCCACGACTGAAGCGCACCCCCGTGGTCGTGTTGACAACCACCGACGACAAGATCGAAATCCAGCGGTGTTACGACATGGGAGCGAACGTCTACATCACCAAACCGGTCAATTACGAGAGCTTCGCCAAGGCGATTCAGCAACTCGGACTGTTTCTGTCGGTGATTCAGGTGCCCGAAGTGGGCGAAGAGTGAGCGCCCGTCCGCGCATTCTCTATATCGACGACGACGACGGGCTGTGTCGGCTGGTCAGCCGGGCGATGGAACGGCGCGGCTATGACGTGACGTTCACCACGAACGGGTCCGAAGGCGTGACAATCGCCAACGAAAACGAATTCGATCTGATTGCGGTCGATCACTACATGCCCGGTTATGACGGGTTGACCACCCTTGAGGCACTGCGCGCGCTGTCACGGGCACCGCCGATCGTTTATGTCACCGGATCGGAGGAAAGCCGGATCGCGGTTGCTGCGCTGAAGGCAGGCGCCGTCGATTATGTCGTCAAAACCATCGGCGACGATTTCTTCGACCTGCTGACCAACGCCTTTCACACCGCCCTCACCGCCGTTGCGCTTCAGAAGCAGAAGGACGAGGTCGAGGTCGCGCTGCGCGCATCGAATGCCCGGCTCGAGGCGCTGCTCCACGAGGTCAACCATCGCGTCGCCAATTCGCTGCAGCTCGTGTCGGCGTTCATCCATCTGCAGTCGCGGGCACTGACCGATCCGGCGGCGAAGATGGCGCTCGCCGACACGCAGGCGCGGATCACGGCGATCGCCCAGGTCCATAAACGGCTGTACACGTCGCACGATGTCGAGGGCGTCGCGATGGACGACTATCTCGCCGCCCTCGTCGCCGAACTTGAGGCGACATGGTCGACCCCGCAGTCGCCGCGCCAGCTCATCCTTAAGGCGCAACCGCTGCGGCTGACGACCGACCGCGCCGTGTCGCTCGGCGTGATCGTCAACGAGTTGGTCTCGAACGCATGTAAATATGCCTATCCGGCGGGAACGCGCGGCGAGATCCGGATCGATCTCGCGCGCGACAACGGCCACTTTCTTCTTCGCGTCGAAGACGACGGCAGCGGTATGGTGGCAGCGGCGGCCCCGAAGGGAACCGGCGTCGGCACCAAGCTGATCGGCGCGATGGCGACAAGCCTCGGGGCAACGCTCGATTACGACGCGCATCATGCGGGTGTCCGCGCGACGTTGCGGGCGACCGTATGAGGGCGCTCGGCATTGCTCTGGCATTGGTCGCAGGCCCGGTCGGCGCCGCCGACCTGACGGCTCCCCTGCCCGCCATTCGTGCGTGGCACGGCGCGAGCGAGGCGCTCGTCGCGAAAGCCGGTGACCCGTGGATCACTCCGGCGGAAGCGGCGGGCTTCGTCACCACCCCCGATTATGCCGCGACCCGCGCTTATGTCGACCGGCTGACCAAGGCGTCGCCGCTGCTGCGCCAGCGCGTTTTCGGCCACAGCGCCCAGGGCCGCGACCTGATCGTCGTCACCGCGACCAAGGACGGGGCGGCGCTCGACCCGAAAAAGCCGCTCGTCCTCGTCCAGGCGGGCATCCACGCTGGCGAGATCGACGGCAAGGACGCGGCATTGATGCTGCTGCGCGATATCGCCGTGCGCGGTAAGGACGGACTGCTCGACCGCGTCAACCTGATGGTCGTGCCGATTTTCAACGCCGACGGACACGAGCGCAGCGGCGCATTCAACCGGCCCAATCAGCGCGGGCCGGCGAACCAGGGGTGGCGGACGACTGCGCAGAACCTCAATCTCAACCGCGACTATCTGAAGGCCGATACGCCCGAGATGACGGCGATGCTCGGGCTGATCGTCGCCGCCGATCCCGACCTGTACCTCGACCTCCACGTCACCGACGACATCGATTATCAGTATGACATCACGTTCGGGTTCAATGGCTGGAACCACCGCGAGGCGCGCTCGCCCGCGATCGGTGAATGGCTCGATCATCGCCTGCGTCCGGCGGTCGATGCTGCGCTGACGGCGGGCGGGCACATTCCCGGTCGGCTCGTGACCGCAAAGGACGGACGCGACCCCGATGGCGGCATCGTCGACGATGTCACCCCGGCGCGTTTTTCGAACGGCTATGGCGACCTTCGTCACCTCGGCGCGATCCTCGTCGAAAACCATTCGCTCAAGCCGTATCGCCAGCGGGTCCTCGGCACCTATGTTCTCCTCGAAGCGACGCTCGCAGCGGCGGCGGCGCAGGGGAGCGACCTGAAGGCCGCCGTCGCCCACGATCGCGCAGCGCGCCCGGCGGCTGTCGTGGCCAATTGGAAACCGTCATCGGACCCCAGCGACACGATCGAATTCAAGGGCATAGCGCACACCAGTTTCATTTCCGCTGCGAGTGGTCGGCAAGAAATCCGCTGGCTCGGGACGCCCGTGACCCTCCCCCGGCTGACCGTCTTTCACGACGTCCGCGACGGCAGCATCGC
>JBBRQR010000307.1:0-3106 GCA_038226115.1 Sphingomonadales bacterium
ATCGCGGTGTGCGGATCGATTAGTTCGCCGGTCGTCTCAGCCGCCCAGCGGAGCGTCTGCGCCATCGTATCGGTGTCGATCCGCGCACTGACGAGCCACTCGCCCGCCGCTGCGCGCATTGCCGACGGCAGGGTCAGGCGCTTGGTCGCTTCGAAGCCCGCCATCATCGCAGCCGTCGCCGTGCCGTCGCGGTTGCCAAGGTCGAACAACAGGCGTTCGAAATTCGAACTGACCTGAATGTCCATCGACGGTGCCGCCGTCGCGCAGACGGCGCCGACCGAATAATCGCCGTCACGCAGCGCGCGGTGGAGGATGTCGTTGACGTTGGTGGCGACGATGATCTTGCCGATCTGCAGTCCCATGCGCGCGGCGACATAGCCCGCGAAAACGTCGCCGAAATTGCCGGTAGGAACGCTGAAGCTGACGCAGCGTTCGGGGGCGCCAAGGCGGACGGCGGCGTAGAAGTAATAGACGATCTGCAGCATCAGCCGTGCCCAGTTGATCGAATTGACCGCCGCCAGCCGGAACCGTCCGGCGAAGTCGGGATCGTTGAACATCGCCTTCACCAGCGCCTGGGTGTCGTCGAACGTGCCGTCGACGGCAATGTTGAATACGTTGGGCGACTGCACCGTCGTCATCTGTCGACGCTGGATCTCGCTGACGCGCCCGGCGGGGTGGAGCATGAAAATGTCGAGGTTTGCGCGTCCAGCCAGCGCATCGATCGCCGCCGATCCGGTATCGCCGCTCGTCGCGCCGACGATCGTCAGATGCTCGGTCCGCCGCGACAGGAAGGTTTCGAACAGCAGCCCCAACGCTTGCATGGCGACGTCCTTGAACGCCAGCGTCGGCCCGTGGAACAGCTCGAGCAGCCAATGGCGTTCGTCGAGCTGCTTGAGCGGGGTGACCGCCGCATGGGCAAAGCTGGCGTAGGCGGTCTTCAGCAGCGCGCGCAGTTCGGCTTCGGTCAGTGCGTTGCCGACGAATGCTGCACAGACACGGACCGCTGTCTCGACATAGTCGAGTCCGGCGAGGTCGGCGATTGCGGCACGGCTAAGCGTCGGCCAGTGCGTTGGCAGGTACAGCCCGCCGTCCGATGCAAGGCCCGCAAGGGTGACGGCTTCGAAATCGAGGGTCGGTGCGGCCCCGCGCGTGCTGACATAGTTCATGGAGCGGCTCGTTTAGCGGCGCCGCGCGCGCGCGGCAACCGGGCGCGCGCGAAGATGAACAAGTAAGCGAAGTAAACGCCCGCGCATCGGCATAATCGGACCCGGCTTTCCTACATTTGTAGAAAGGGGCCACCGCTCACGCCCTTATGTGCCGCTGCGCCATTGGCGCAGGTAGACGAGATAGACCGCCGCCAGTGTTGCCGCGAAAGCCAGCCACTGCAGCGAATAGCTTAAATGATTGTCGGGCAGGTCGCCTGGTGTCGGGATGCGCGACGGGGCCAGCGGGGCGACGGCGGTCGTCGGAATAAGCATGAACTGCGGACGTTCGGCTTCCTTGCCATAAGGGTGTTCGATCAGTGTCCCGGTGAAGCGCGTATCGACATCGATCGTCACAATCTTGTCGGGACGCAGCGTCCAGCCGGCGACGACGACGAGGTCGGGCGCGCGGTGGCGCTTTGGATCGTTGCAGTCGACAAGGATGAGAAAGCCCCCCGTGCCGCCGTCGTTGCTGTCACCCGCACTTGTCCCGCCTTTGGTGTCATAGGGCTTGACGCGCCCGGGGCGGCAGTCGACCTCGGCGCGGCGGTACTGGAGGTCGATCTCACCGAGCATCGCATGAAAATAGTCTTGCGCGGTCGCCGGCGGCAGGCGTCGCGCCGCTTCGAGTTGCGCGATCAGCGCCGTCTTCCACGGGAGGCGGATCGCGAATTGCCAATAGCTGAGGCCGAGCAGAATCGGGATCATAACGAGCGTCAGCAGGGTCGCAGCGACGGGAAAGCCGGTACGGCGCACGGCGCTACTCATTCCGACCGTCCGAGGCGCGCGTCATTCTTATACTCAAGCGCAAGGAGGACACCTTTGGCGACCCGCAGGAGCGCAAGGGTCAGCCCGAGGGTCAACGGCACCCAGATCACAACATGGACCCACCAAGGCGGCGACCGGCTTAATTCGAGCCAGATTGCGCCGACAACAACCACCGCGCCGACGAGAAAAATGAGAAATGGCGCAGCGGCGTCGCCGACGTCAAACGCGGAATAGTCGAGCCCGCACGCCGGGCAGGCGTTACGAAAACTCGCGATGCCTTTGAACAGACCGGGGGCACCGCAGCGCGGGCACTGGCCAAGGATCGCGCCGCGAACAGCGGGTTGGGCGAGGGGGCGGGTCACGATGCGATGCCGCCCGCGCGGTTATCCCGCCGCCGTAGTGACGAGTGCGCCGAAGTGGCTGCCCCAGCAATAAATTGCGATGAACAGGAATAGCCAGACGACATCGACGAAATGCCAGTACCACGCAGCCGCCTCGAAGCCGAAATGCTGCGTCGGCGTGAAGTCGCCGCGATACGTCCGCATCAGGCAGACAGCGAGGAAGATCGTCCCGACAAAAACGTGAAACCCGTGGAAGCCGGTCGCCATGTAAAACGTCGCGCCGTATATATTGCCGGCGAAACCGAAAGCCGCGTGGCTGTATTCGAATGCCTGAATCGAGCTGAAACATGCGCCAAGAATGATCGTGAACCACAGGCCCTTTTTAAGGCCTTCGCGGTCGCCGTGGATGAGCGCGTGGTGCGCCCAAGTGACGGTTGTGCCCGACAGCAGCAAGATCATCGTATTGAGCAATGGGAAGGCGAACGGATCGAGCACTTCGACGCCCTTGGGCGGCCAGACGCCGCCGACAGCTGTCGCCGCGCTCGGGTAAAGCGACGAGCTGAAATAGGCCCAGAACCACGCGACGAAGAACATGACCTCCGACGCGATGAACAGGATCATGCCGTAGCGGTGGCTGAGCTGAACGACTGGCGTGTGGTCGCCGGTGTTTGCCTCGTGAACGACGTCGGACCACCAAAAATAGAAGATCGCGAGAACCGAGGTCACCCCGCCGCCGAACGCCCACGGCCCCCACGCCGCCTTGTGCATCCAGCCCACCGCCCCGACGGCGAGCAG
>JBBRQR010000308.1:0-3100 GCA_038226115.1 Sphingomonadales bacterium
AACATCCGGCGGCAACGCGCGATTGATCTGGTCGAGCTTGTTGGCCACGCGGATCGCTACGATGCGGCTGTTCTCGCCGGTGAGCATCAAGATGGTCGAGATAACGGCCTCAGAGCCCATTCGACTTCCAGAACCGGTGCGCACGGCGCCGCCAATCACAACCTCGCCAACGTCGCGAACGCGCACCGGCACACCGCCGCGCGTCGCCACAACGGCGTCCTCGATATCGGCAATCGACTTCAGCCGCGAATCCGCCCGAACCAGAAAACTCTCGCTGGCGCGGCGGACATAGTTCGACCCGGTCGAAAGGTTGGCGCGCTCCAGCGCATCGGCGAGCGCTGTCACCGAAAGACCATAGCTCGCCAGCGCGTTAAGGTTGGGCTCGACGACATATTGCTTGACGAAGCCACCATTGGAATCGACGCCGGCAACGCCCTCCACGCCGCGCATCTGCGGGCGGATGATCCAATCCTGCACCGTGCGCAGATATGAAGCCCTCGCGAGTTCAGTGGTCAATCGCTCGCCTTCAGGCGTCAGATAGGCACCATCCGGCTGCCATCCCGGCTTGCCGGCGACAGTGGAAACGCCCTTGCCGCCGGGATGCTGGAAAGCAACCGAATACATGAAGATTTCACCAAGGCCGGTGGTCAGCGGTGCCAGCTGCGGCTGCACGCCGGCAGGCAGGCTGTCCTTGGCTTGCGCCAGACGCTCGGTGACCTGCTGGCGGGCAAAATAGATGCTCGTCGAATCGTCGAACACCGCCGTTACCTGGCTAAACCCGTTACGCGTCAGCGACCGGGTCATCTTCAGACCGGGAATCCCCGAAAGCGCCGTTTCGACTGGGAAGGTGACCTGCTTCTCCATATCAACGGGGCCGAGGGACGCAACGAACGCGTTGATCTGGACCTGGCGGTTGGTGACATCGGGAACTGCGTCGATCGGCAGCCGGGTGATCTGCCAGGCACCGAAACCGATCACGATCAGTGTCAGGAACGCGACCAGCCAGCGACCGCGCACCGATGCACCCAAAATGCGCTCGATCATTCCGCAGACTCCTTGCCCAGCTCGGCCTTGAGCAGAAAAGCATTAGTCGTCGCGATAGGTGTCTCTGCTGCTAGCCCCGCAAGGATCGCGACCAAGCCGCCGCTTCGGCTCCCCGCCTGCACAGTCTGCGCCTTGAACCCCTCACGGGTTCGCACGAACACCACCGTGCGATCGCCGAGCGTCTGGACAGCATCCTGCGGCACCATCACGCCGGTGCCAGCAACGCCGCCGCTGGCAAAAATCCGCGCTTGGACGATCTGGCCCGGCGCGAGCAAGCTTTTGCCGGCACTCGGGGTAATAATCACGGTTGCACCGCGCGTTTCGGGATCGACCACGCCGGTTGCAGCGCGGACACGGCCCTCGATCTGCTGAGCGTCCTTGGTCGACAGCTCGACACGGTCGCCAGCGCGGACCCGCGCTGCATCGGCAGTCGGCAGACTGGCGGTAACTTCGAGCCGACGGGGATTGACGACGCGGAACAGCTCGGTTGCGGCGACGACATATTGGCCCAGATTAGCCATTGCCGATGTGATGCGCCCGGCGATCGGACTGATGACCGCTACCGAGCGGCCGTCACGCGCCACGCGCGCCGCACTGGCAGCGGCGCGGGCGCGGTTAGAATCGGCCTGCGCCACCGCAAGGTTGGCCTGTGCCATCTCATAATCCGCCCTGGGCGAAACCCCCTGCGCCAGCAGCATGCGTTCGCGCTCCATCTGGCGACTGGCGAGCGTGACGCGCGCCGCGGCGGCAACGCGTTCGGCGACAATCGTCGAGGCCTCGCGGCTTTCGACCAGCGCAATCGTCTCGCCGGCGCTCACCGGATCGCCGATGCGTTTCAGGATACGCGTTACCGTCCCCGACGCACTTGCCGTCAATACCGCCTCGGCATCGGGCGTGGCCTTGACGGTTGCCGACGCCGGGATAGCGGCATCGAGTGCACCCGCCGCCGCCGGCGCAACGCCGATTTCAGAGATGGCAATGCCCTGCGGCGTGATGGCGATCATGTCATCAGGCGTCGCGGGCGCAGCCGACATCGGTTCGGTAGCCGGCGGCACAGGGGCCGTCAACCGCGCAGCGCCAAAACCCAGGGCTGCCGCCAGCACCAACCCCACGGCAGCCCCGGCATAGAGGCGAGATTTATCATTCATTGGAGCGGTTCCCCGGTAATTGTGAGGCCTTGCAGTCGGGCAAGTGTTGCGCGGACATCGAAGCCGGTGATCGCTGCATCCAGAACGATGCCTCGCGCCGCACCAAGGCCGTGGCGGGCTACCAGCAGCTCGCTCAATGGCGATTTGCCAGCCTCATAAGCGATGCGAGCGAGTCGGTAGGTTTCACTGGCCGTTGTCAATGTTCGTTCAGCCGCAACGGTCCGGGCAGCAGCCGCAGTCATCATCGCGGCGGCTGCCGCAAGTCCCGCCTTCGCGTCGAATCGCGCCGCAGCAGCGCGCGCCTCGGCAGCGCGGGCCTCAGCCCT
The DNA here is from genome assembly GCA_038226115.1 of Sphingomonadales bacterium. GTDB lineage: Bacteria > Pseudomonadota > Alphaproteobacteria > Sphingomonadales > Sphingomonadaceae > Polymorphobacter_B. The sequence continues at coordinate 2,519 of JBBRQR010000308.1, forward strand.
GGCGGCGGCGATATTGCCCTGGTTGCGGTCAAAGATGTTAAGCGGCACCGACACGCCGGCAAGGAAAGCGTTGGCGCGATCCGCCTCCAGACGCCGCACACCAAATTGCAGAGTCACATCGGGCACAGCCCGCTTGCGCTCGGCCGTGACCCGTTGGTCGGCGGCAATGCGCTCGGCTTCGGCAGCGAGATAGGCGGAGCCACCGAGCGGATCGACGCGTCCGGAAATTGGACTGACTGCCGGTTTGTCGAGAAGCGATTCTGACAAGCCTGTGAAAGGCACCGCCATGCCAGCAAGCGCCGATAAATGCGCCAGCGCTGCCATTCGTGCCGCTTTGGCCGTTTCCAGATCAGCCTGCATCGCGTCAAGTTCGGTTTCGGCCTGGAGCGCGCGCAGCCGTGCCTCCTTGCCAGCAGCGACCTGCGCACTGGCGACTTTCAGTACGGCCGTCGCTTCCTCGACCTCGTCTTCGGCAAGCGACACGCGGCGGTCAGCAATCTCGGCTGCGGCATAGCTGCGGGCGAGATCATAGGCATAGCCGACACGGCCATCGAGGCCGCGTGCCCGCGCGGCTAAAACGCC
>JBBRQR010000309.1:0-3081 GCA_038226115.1 Sphingomonadales bacterium
CATATGGCAATGCGAACAGTCGCTGACAAGTGGTGCGTGACGCTAAGTTGTGGCGTAACAATCGCCGAGAAGCGCACGCAAGGTGATCGCGTCGAAGCGTTGGCCGTCGGTACCGCGGTAGTAATCGCGCCGCCTACCGATGACTTCATACCCTGCTGCGCGATAGAGGGCGAGCGCGGCAGCGTTTCCGTCACGGACCTCGAGGAACAGGGTCGCCGACGCCCGTTTTCGCGCCTCGACGGCGGCGGCGGCGAGCAGCGCCCGCCCGATTCCCCTTCGTCGCGCAGTGGGAGCGACGCCGATCAGGAGCAATTCGGCGTCGGGTCCGATTTCGCGACACAATGTGAAACCAAGGGGTGCCGCGTCGCCGCCAAGCGCGACCTGAGCCCATGATGTGCCGGTCGCAAGGCTGCCGAGAACTTGAGCCGCCGACCATGCCTCGCCAAATCCGGGGTCGAAGGCCACGGCCATAACCGCCATCATCGCGTCGATTTCAGCGGCGCCACCTGCCACTAAGCGAAGCGTCATGTTGCCGCACCGATATAGAGTGGGGCGGCAATGGTCCGCGCGGCATGGTCTAGGCGGCGGGCATCGGCGGCGCGCGGATGGGTCACTGCAACTCGGCGGCCCGCCAGCCCGGTCGCGCCCGACCCGGCGATCGCTGCGCCGCTCGGGACGACGACCGTCGTTTCGTCGCCCGCTACGGGCAAGGTCAGCGGGCGGCAGTCATCACGGGCAAAGACCTGCCAATAGACCCGTCCGCGTCCGGCGTCGGCGACGGCGACGATCGTTGCGGCAAGGTCGACCGCGAAGGCGGCGGCGGCAATCAGCGCAAGCGACCCGACGCCCACCACGGGAACGTCCCACGCAAAGCCGAGCGCGCGGGCGGCGGCGATGCCGATCCGGACGCCAGTAAAGCTGCCGGGGCCGACGCCGACGACGATGCCCCGCACGGTGCCGCCATGTCCACCGACGACATCGGCGACGACGCCGACGATGGCTTCGGCGTGGCCGCGGCCGATGACGTCGTGGCGTTCGGCAAGCAAACGGTCGCCATCGATCAGCGCAACCGACAACGCCCCCGACCCGGTATCGATCGCCAATTCGATCACTTGGCTGTCGTCGCCGCCGTCATCAGCCGAAGCGCGCCGCCTCGTCGAAGCTGAGCCGGGGCAGGCGCGGGAACAGCTTTTCCGCCGTGCCATGGCCGATCGAACACAGGAAATTCGTCTCGAACCGCGTCCCGGCGAAGAACGCCGCGTCGACCTTGGCTTTGTCGAAGCCCGACATCGGTCCGCAATCGAAGCCCAACGCGCGGGCGGCCATGATCAGATACGCGCCTTCGAGCGACGAATTGCGGAACGCCGTCTCGCTGATCTCGCGGTCGTTACCGGCAAACCAGCTGCGGGCATCGGCGTGTGGGAACAGCGTCGGTAGCCGGTCGTAAAACGCCATGTCCATGCCGATGATTGCCGTAACCGGCGCGACGCGGATCTTGGGCGCGTTGGCGTCGCTCGCGCAGTCGGCAAGCTTCGCGCGCGCCTCGGTCGAGCGACAGAAGACGAAGCGTGCCGGTTCACTGTTCGCCGCCGTCGGCGCGAGCGCAACAAGGTCGTACAAGCGGCGGATGTCGTCGTCGGTGACCGGCGTGTCGGCCCAGCTGTAATAAGTCCGCGCAGTGCGAAACAGCGTGTCGAGGACAGTATCGTCGAGCGGCGGCATCAGACCGCGCGCACTTCGATGACCTCGGGGACATAATATTTAAGCAGCGACTCGATGCCGCCCTTAAGCGTCGCAGTCGACGACGGGCACCCCGAACACGCGCCCTGCATCTGCAGCGAGACGACGCCGCGATGAAAGCCGCGATAGATGATGTCGCCACCGTCGTTCGCGACCTGCGGGCGGATGCGGGTGTCGAGCAGGTCCTTGATCTGTTCGACGATGTCGGCGTCTTCGGGGTCGTCGGCGATCACCGGCCCGGCGGCGAGCTCACCTGCCAGCAAGGGGGCGCCGCTGCTGAAATGATCGACGAGCACGCCGAGCACCTGCGTCTTCAGGCTGGCCCAGTCCGCCGATCCTTCGGCCTTGTTGACCGAGATGAAGTCGCTGCCGAAAAACACGCCTTCGACATCGCCGAGGGCGAACAAGGCGGTCGCGAGCGGAGACGCGACTGCATCCTCGGCGGTGGTGAAGCCGATCGTTCCCGACGGGCTGACGGGGCGTCCGGGGAGGAACTTTAGCGTCGCCGGATTGGGGGTTCGCTCGGTTTCGATGAACATGGGCGGCCTTTCGCGAAGGTGCTCATGTGGCCCGGTGTGTCGGCCAGATCAAGTCAGCTCGGTCAGACGCGCATCGTTCAGCCCGCCGGGGACGATCATCACGAGGCACGGCAACGCGCCGGCGCGCTCGCCGGAGAAGAAGCTGACCAACGGCCCCGGCGCACCGCCGACAGCCGCGCCGAGGACGAGCGCCCGGATCGACGGATCGGCGGCGACGGTGGTGAGCACAGCGGCGCTCGCTTCGCCTTCGCAGACGATCATCCCCGGGCGGATGCCCGACAAGGCGAACAACTCGTCGGCCACGGCGGTCAGAAGCGCATCGGCCTTGGCTCGCGCTTCATCGGCGATCAGATCCTGAACGCCGCCCCACGCCATGAACTCGGTCGGCGGCAGGGCATGGAGGAGGATAACCTGCGCGCCGACATGACCGGCCCGGAGCGCAGCGAAGCGCATCGCGACCCGGCTTTCGGGGGTGTCGTCGACCACGACGAGGAACGTGCGGGCATCGGCCATGGCGGCAGTTTAGAGCCGAACCTGCCCCGCTGTCATCCCCGTGCTCGCGGGGATAACAGGGAAGCGTTACGGTCGACCGACGCCGTCGGGATGCTTCGCGTCGACCTGCACACGAATGGTCTGGCCATTGTTGCCAGGAAAGTTGGTGAAGATTGCGGTGATCAGGTTGGGTACGAGCTGAGTCTGATCGTTGGTGTTCGCCACCGTCTCGGCCCGGCCCTCGAACACGGCGACATTATCGCCGGCGCGGTTGATCCGCAGATCGACGTGGCTGTTATACACCGTCCGC
>JBBRQR010000310.1:0-3066 GCA_038226115.1 Sphingomonadales bacterium
CTGCCCTTCCCGGCGGCGGTCAAGACCGGCACATCGAAGGCGTTGCGCGACAATTGGTGCATCGGCTTTTCCGACCGCTTCACCGTCGCCGTGTGGGTCGGCAACTTCGAGGGCGACGCAATGGGCGCGGGCGTGTCGGGCGTCGTCGGCGCGGCCCCGGTGTGGCGCGCGGTCATGCTCCACCTCCACCGCGACGCGCCGGGAGGGGCGCTCGGCCAAAGCGGCGAGGCGCGCAATGTCCGCTTCGACCCCGCGATCGAGCCGCCGCGCCGCGAGTGGTTCATTCCCGGCACCGCCCTCGACACCGTCCGCGTCGCCGCCACCACCGCGCGCCCCCGCATCGTCGCGCCGGCAGACGGCACCGTCGTCGCGCTCGACCCCGACATCCCGCGTGCGCGCCAGCGGATCGCCGTCGTGGTCGCCGGGGGAGGGCAGGTGGCGATCGACGGACGCCCGCTCAGCGCGCCGTTCCTGTGGTCGCCGGTTCCCGGATACCACCACATCACGCTGGCCGACGGCGGACGGCAAATCGACGCGACGCGGCTGACGGTGCGGTAGCGGCGTAACTTCACATTCTTCACACCCCGACGCTGGAGTGGCGATGGGTGATCTGTCACTCGCGGCGGCCCTGGAGCCGCTACCCGAGCTGCCGCGACACGGGCGAAGTTCACACGAAGTTCACGCCCACGCGCAAGAATGATATTCTTTCGTGGCAGTCGGCAGCGGTAAGTTTGCGTCGATTTTTCCGCTGTCCACCGCGCCATCATCGTCTTCCTCCACGGCGACGATAGGCAGAAAACGATCGTGTAGGACAGCACGAAATGCGCCCTGCAAGACAGTGGTCAGGCGGGCCATGAGGGGCTTGCGCGCCGCTCAGCGTCGCGCCACGCTGTGCCGATGAAAATCATCCTGCTCGCTGCTCTCGTTGCCACCACCGCGACCGCTGCTCCAGCGACCGACCCGGCCGCTTTGCGCGCGACGATCACCACCCTCGTCGGCTTCGGCACCCGCCATACGCTGTCGTCGCCGACCGATCCGGCCCGCGGCATCGGCGCGGCGCGGCACTGGGCGAGCGGTCGGCTGACGACCATCAGCTCGGGATGCGATGGCTGCCTCGCGGTCGAGACGATCGGCGACCGCTTCACCGGCCCGCGCGCGCCCGACGGCGTCCGGGTCGAAGATGTCATCGCCGTCCAGCGCGGGACGACCGACCCGACGCGCGTCGTCATCGTTCAGGGCCATATCGACAGCCGGATCAGCGACAGCGCCGACGCGACCCATGACGCGCCCGGCGCGAACGACGACGCGAGCGGGGTCGCCGTCGTCCTCGAAGCCGCGCGGTTGTTGTCGCGCGAGAAGTTCCCGGCGACGATCGTCTATGCCGTCCTGTCGGGCGAGGAGCAGGGGCTGTGGGGCGGGCAGTTACTCGCGCGCACCGCCAAGGAGCGCGGCTGGCGCGTCGCTGCGGTGCTGAACAACGACATCGTCGGCAATACGCACGGGATCGGCGGCGAACATATCGACGATACCGTCCGCGTCTTCAGCGAAGGCATCGCCGCCGCCGCATCGCTCGACGACAACAAGGCGACGCGCGGCATCGGCGGTGAGGACGATGGCCCGTCGCGCGCGCTGGCGAAGGCGGTCGCGCGGGTGGCGAGCGCGAACCACGGGCTGAAGGTATTCGCCGTTCGCCGCCCCGACCGTTTCCAGCGCGGCGGCGACCATCTGCCGTTCCTCGACGCCGGTTTTCCCGCCGTCCGCCTGACCGAGGCGACCGAGAATTACGACCGCCAGCATCAGAATATCCGCATCGAGGGCGGGCGGCGGTTCGGCGATGTCATCGACGGGGTCGACTTCGCGTATCTCGCGCGCGTCGCTGCGTTGAACGTCGCCACTCTGCGCGAACTCGCCACCGCCCCGCCCGCCCCGACGGGCGTGACGATCGCGGGGGCGGTCAGCGACGACACGACCGTTGCCTGGGGCGCCGTGCCGGGGGCAACGGGTTACCGCATCCGCTGGCGGCGCGCCGACGTCAGCGCGTGGACCGACGCGAAGGATGCGCCGGCGAGCGCGACGAGCCTCAAGCTGCCGCACGTCAACATCGACGATCATTTCTTTGCGGTCGCTGCCCTGAATGGTGGCGCGGAGAGCATCGCGACGTTCGCCGGGGTCGTCCCGCGCCCGCCGCCCGGCGCGTCGCGGTAAGCGATGCGCGCCGTAACGCCGTTGCGGGTGCTGTCGGCGCTGGTCTTCATGGCGGCCACGGTACTGCTTCGTCCGATGGCAGCGGCGGCGCTCGAAGTTCTGGCCCCGCGCCTTGTCGTTCAGGGGCCGGCCCCGCTCCCCAAGGCGCGCTTCGCGTGGTCGCCCGACGGACGGTTATTGTTAAGTGTGTCGCCCGCGACGCTCGCGGCCCAGTTGTGGGACGGGACGACCGGCGACCTGATCGATAATATCGCCCTGCCGATCGGTGATTCGTCGGCCGACCGCGACTATGCCGCCGGGGGGCTGGCGTTCGATCGCGGGGGGACGACAGCGACGGTACGGCTCTCGCTCGGCCTGATCGGGGGCTGCACGATGTTCCGCGTCGATGCCGCGCGGCTGACCGCCACCGCGCTGCCAAAGCCCGACGGCTATTGTTTCAGTCACGCCGACGGTCGCCTGCCGGTGTCGTCGCGCGGCGCGGCGATCGTCGAAACCGATGATGGGACCATGCTGCGCTATCCGGGGCGCGCGCCGGTCAAGCTGGGCAATGCCACACCGCGCGTTTTTACCGAGGTCGTGCTGTCGCCCGACGCGAGCGATGTCGCGCTGCTGCGCTCGGGCAGTCCGCCGACCCTGCTCGGCAATGCCCCACTGGCCGGCGACACCTATCTCGAAATCTGGAATCTTGCGGGCGGAAGCCTGACACGACGGAGCCACTTGACCGGCGCCTATGCCGAGGTGCGCTGGCTCGCGGACGGGCGCGTGGCGGTGATCGCCGACACCGGGCCGGCCCACGGCAGCGATGTCGCCATTCCGCCGACGTTCATCGTCGATGTCGCGACCGGTCGCGTCGCAACGCGA
>JBBRQR010000311.1:0-3061 GCA_038226115.1 Sphingomonadales bacterium
CACTTCTTCGCCTGTTTGAGGGTCATCGACAGACCCTTGGCGTCGAGGCGCGAATAGATGAACGGCTTGAACAGTTCGAGCGCCATCTTCTTCGGCAGGCCGCACTGGTGGAGCTTGAGCTCCGGACCGGTGACGATGACCGAACGCCCCGAATAGTCGACGCGCTTGCCGAGCAAATTCTGGCGGAAACGGCCCTGCTTGCCCTTGAGCATGTCGGAAAGCGACTTCAGCGGGCGCTTGTTGGCCCCGGTGATCGTGCGGCCGCGACGGCCGTTGTCGAACAGCGCATCGACGGCTTCCTGCAGCATGCGCTTTTCGTTGCGGACGATGATATCCGGCGCGCGCAGTTCGATCAGCCGCTTCAGGCGGTTGTTGCGGTTGATGACGCGGCGATACAGATCGTTCAAATCCGACGTCGCGAAGCGGCCACCGTCCAGCGGGACTAGCGGGCGCAGTTCGGGCGGGATGACCGGAACGACGGTCATGATCATCCATTCGGGCTTGTTACCCGATTCGATGAAGCTCTCGACGACCTTCATCCGCTTGATGATCTTCTTGGGCTTCAGTTCGGACTTGGTGGTGCGCAGTTCCTCGCGCAGCACTTCCATCTCGCCTTCGAGATCCATGTCCTGCAGCAGTTCGCGGATCGCTTCGGCACCGATGCCGGCGCGGAAACCGTCCTCACCATGCTCGTCCTGCGCGGTCAGCAGCTCTTCTTCGGTCAGCAGGTCGAACTTCTTCATCGGCGTCAGGCCGGGTTCGAGGACGACGTACTGTTCGAAATACAGCACGCGCTCGAGGTTCTTCAGCTGCATATCGAGCAGCATGCCGATGCGCGACGGCAGCGACTTCAGGAACCAGATGTGCGCGACCGGGGCAGCGAGCTCGATGTGGCCCATGCGCTCGCGCCGCACCTTGGAGACGGTGACCTCGACGCCGCACTTTTCGCAGACGATGCCCTTGTACTTCATGCGCTTGTACTTGCCGCACAGGCATTCGTAATCCTTGATCGGACCGAAGATGCGCGCACAGAACAGGCCGTCGCGCTCGGGCTTGAACGTCCGGTAGTTGATGGTTTCGGGCTTCTTGATCTCGCCGAACGACCAGCTGCGGATACGGTCCGGCGACGCCAGACTGATCTGGATCTGGTCGAAGGTCTCCGGCTTGGCGGCGGGAGAGAAGAAGTTCATCAGTTCGGTGTTCATACCGTTCCTTTCAATTCTGCCCCTCTCCCCTTGAGGGAGAGGGAGGGGCCCGCCGCCTTCTTCAGGCGGTGGGAGGGTGAGGGGGAAGTGCCGATTGCACGAACTCCCCCTCTCCCTGCCGCTTCGCGGCTGTCCCTCCCCCGCAAGGGGGGAGGGTAGAAGTGCTAATCCGCCTTCTCGTGGCTCTGCAGTTCGACGTTCAGACCCAAGGACCGCATTTCCTTGACTAGCACGTTGAAGCTCTCCGGAATGCCGGCCTCGAAGGTGTCGTCACCCTTGACGATCGCCTCATAGACCTTGGTGCGGCCGACGACGTCATCGGACTTCACCGTCAGCATTTCCTGCAACGTGTAGGCGGCGCCGTACGCCTGCAAGGCCCAGACCTCCATTTCGCCGAAGCGCTGCCCGCCGAACTGCGCCTTGCCGCCCAGCGGCTGCTGGGTGACGAGCGAATACGGCCCGATCGACCGCGCGTGGATCTTGTCGTCGACCAGATGGTGCAGCTTGAGCATGTAGATATAGCCGACGGTGACCTTGCGATCGAACTGATCGCCCGTCCGCCCGTCGAACAGCTCGACCTGCCCCGACGTATCGAGCCCTGCCAGTTCGAGCATGTGGCTGACATCGGCTTCCTTCGCCCCGTCGAACACCGGCGTCGCCATTGGCACGCCGCCCGCGAGGTTCGACGCAAGCTCATGGACCTGCTCGTTGGTCATCGTCTCGACGTCGCTGTCATACTGATGGCCATAGATCGCCTTCAGCTTGGCACGCACTTCGCCAACATCGCTCGACGCCAGATCCTTGCCGCGGGCATGAATGTCCTCGAGCATCTGGCCGATCTGCTTGCCGAGACCGCGCGCGGCCCAGCCGAGATGGGTTTCGAAGATCTGCCCGACGTTCATGCGGCTCGGCACGCCCAACGGATTGAGCACGATATCGACCGGCGTCCCGTCGGCGAGGAACGGCATGTCCTCGGCCGGCAGGATGCGGCTGATGACACCCTTGTTGCCGTGACGTCCGGCCATCTTGTCGCCCGGTTGCAGCTTGCGCTTCACCGCGACGAAGACCTTGACCATCTTGAGCACGCCCGGCGGCAGTTCGTCGCCCGATTGCAGCTTGCCCTTCTTGTCGTCGAGGCGCGCCGTGATCGACGCCTGGGCGTCGTCCCACTGCTGCTTCAACGCTTCGAGATCGGCCTGGCGCGCATCGTCGGCGACGCCGAACTTCCACCATTCGCGGCGCGGGAACTCGTCGAGCAGCGCATCGTCGATGACGGCGGCCTTCTTGACGCCCTTCGGACCGGCAGCGACCGTCTGGCCGAGCAGCACATCGCGAACGCGGGCGAAGGTCGCACGATCGAGAATGGCGCGTTCGTCGGTCGCGTCCTTCTCGAGCCGTTCGATTTCCTCGCGTTCGATCTGCAGCGCGCGCTCGTCCTTGTCGATGCCGTGGCGGTTGAACACGCGCACTTCGACGACCGTCCCGGCAACGCCCGGCGGCAGCTTGAGCGAGGTATCGCGGACGTCCGACGCCTTTTCACCGAAGATGGCGCGGAGCAGCTTTTCTTCCGGCGTCATCGGGCTTTCGCCCTTCGGCGTGATCTTGCCGCACAGGATGTCGCCCGGTTCGACCTCGGCACCGATATAGACGATCCCGGCTTCGTCGAGGTTGCGCAGCGCTTCCTCGCCGACGTTGGGGATATCGCGGGTGATATCCTCCGGCCCGAGCTTGGTGTCGCGCGCCATCACTTCGAATTCTTCGATGTGGATCGAGGTGAAGACGTCCTCCTTGACGATCTTCTCGTTGATCAGGATCGAATCTTCGTAATTGTAGCCATTCCACGGCATGAACGCGAC
>JBBRQR010000312.1:0-3060 GCA_038226115.1 Sphingomonadales bacterium
CGCCAAAGACTGGGAGCGATCCATCGAAAGCGCCACGGCATGGGCAACCATCGCCAGCATCCGAATGCTCACACGCAGAATCGCAAGGCTCTCAACTCATTGAAGTACTTTTGAATCGGGCTCTTAGAGGCGCTGGCGGCCCGAGGTGGTAGCGGCACCGTTGTCGATATCGCAAAGCTTATATGGCAGAATCACGAATCTGACCTTCGTCAGAACGACGATCTTTTCTATACTTGGCAGTATCGAATGCGATGGGCCGCAACATCGCTCAGGAAGCAAGGGATGGTATTACCCACAGCCGATGGTCAACCTTGGTCAATCGCAAAATAATAAAAATATTTTGCGATTGACTTTAAGCAGCGTGTCATACTGCTCTACAACCAATTCTCTGCGCGCATGCTGCTGTGAAGTACACGGATGATGCGGACACTCTGCTCGTCGACCAGGTAGAAAACGATATGGCTGCCGTATGGTCGGCTGCGTAGGCCCGACCTGATCTCGACGCGCGCACGACCGGTGAATGGAAATTGTTGCAGCGAGGTGAAAGCCGCATTCAGGCCGTCACGGTAGCGGCTCGCTACCGCCTCGCCGAACCGTTCCGTACCGTAGCCGAAGATCGTTTCGAGATCGCGACCGGCAGCGCGCGTCAGGCGCAGATCACGCATCGCGGTGGCGGACCATCACCTCGGCGAAAATCTGATCGACCGTTCGCTTGTCATCGCCGCTGGCAAGGCCTTCGTCGATTGCTGCGCGCAGATCGTCGATGGCGCGCTGGTCGGTACGGATAAGGTCGCGGACGTAATCGCCGGCATCGACGAAATCGCCGACGGCGGCGCGCTCGCGGAGATAGTCGGCCATCGTCGGCGGCACGATGAGGGTCATTTCGCTCATGGCCATTTCATAGCATGGGTGAGGTGGGCCGCATACCACGATGCGCTTCGGGCGGGCGAGGGAGACAGGATCGATGCCGATGCCTTCAATCGACCCCGCCGACGTCGCCGCGATCCTCCACGCCGCCGCCCGCGCTGGCACCGCGCTGACCTATGCCGAAGTCCTTAACGCGCTTGGCCACACCTTTTCGCGCCCGAAGATGCGGGCGTTGTGTGTGGTGCTCGACGATGTCGATGCGGCCGAGCGCGGGGCGGGGCGGGTGGCGTTGGCGGTGCTTGTCGTGCGGGCGAGCGATGGGTTGCCGGGGCAGGGGTGGTGGCTCGGGCGGCGCGACTATCGCGGCGAATTCACCGGGGCGGCGGCGAACGCCTATGTCGCGGCGGCACACCGGGCGGTGTTCGAGTTTTGGGCGATACGGCGCGACGACGGCTGAGCGCGCCTCACCCACTGGGCTCGAATGGACCGCGCGATGTCGGCGCGGCGCGGCGTGGAAGTTCCCCCTGTCCTACACGGCACCGATCTGCCTAGGATCGGATGATGATGCGTTGGCTGTTCCCGCGTTTTACCGCTCCGGTTTGGGCGCGCGGTTGCGGGGGGAGTGGCGGGGGGTGGCGTGGCGCTACTTTCGTCAACTTTGGAATATTGTTGCGCGGTCGGGGTTGGCGATTTCTGGTTCGTGGGGGGTGCGAGTCGCGGGGTGGAGCGCCCTCACCAAGCGGCGCTGGCGCGCGAGTCGCCCTCTCCCGCGAGCGGGAGAGGGACGGACTGCTCGGGCCGCGCGTCTTTCGCGTTTCCGCAAGGCACAGGGGGTCAGACGTTGCCCTTGAACGTGTCGCACGCATCGATGCTGCCGCTCGTCAGGCCCTGTTGCAGCCAGTGGACGCGCTGCGCGCTCGAGCCGTGGGTGAAGGTGTCGGGGGTAACAGTGCCCTGCGCCGCGCTCTGGAGGCGGTCATCGCCGATCGCGGTGGCGGCCTTGACCGCTTCCTCGACGTCGCCGGGGCTGAGCAGGTTGGGGTTGGCGCTCGCCCAGACACCGGCAAAGCAGTCGGCCTGGAGCTCCAAACGGACCGAGATGGCGTTGCGCTGCGAGCGGCTGCCGCGCGACATCGCTTGCTCGGCCTGGTCGGAAATGCCGAGAAGGTTCTGGACGTGATGGCCGATTTCGTGGGCGATGACATAGGCATCGGCAAAGTCGCCGGGGGCACCGAAACGCTGCGCCAACTCGTTGAAGAAGCTCGTGTCGAGGTAGACGCGACGGTCCTGCGGGCAATAGAACGGCCCCGATGCCGACGACACCTCGCCGCACCCGCCGGGGTTGTCGCGGCCGTTGTAGAGGACGAGCTTGGGCTCGACATAGGCGACGTGCGCCTGCGCCGGGAGGAGGCGGCCCCACGTCGTTTCGGTCGAGTGGAGGACTTGGCGGACGAAGCGTTTGCTCGCATCCTCCTGACCCGGCGCGGCGGCGGGGCCTGCGGCGGACGCAGTTTCGGCGGGCTGGCCGATCTGCTGGGTCGGGGCGCTGCCACCGCCGACGAGGCTGCCGAGGCTACCAAGACCGCCGAATGCGAGGACGATCAGCCCGAGGACGACAACGCCGCCGCAGCCGAAGCGGCTGAAGACGAAGCCGAACAGCATCCCGAGCATGCCGCCGCCGCCACCACCGCCGCCACCGAAGCCAAAACCGCCGCCGCCGCCGTTGCCGCGGTCGTCGATGACGTTGTTGCTCTCTTCTTCGTTGTCCAGCCGCATGGAAGTTCTCCGTTTCGCCCGCGACAACGCCTCACGACGCGGCTCGGGTCAACTGCGTTTCGGTGCGGCGGCGGGCGTGCTAGGGCGCGCTCATGTTAGCTCGCCGTTTCCTGTGGATCGTCGCCACGATCATCATCCTCGTTATCATTGCGGCGGGGGCGTATCGTCTGTTCGGGCGACAATTATTGGCGGCGGCGCTGGTGCCGACGGTGGAGTTCACCGAAAGCAAGGTCGCGGCGGCGCCCGACTATGCCCAGCCCGGAGCGTGGGATGCCAACCCGGCGCTGGCGACCGATCTGGCGCGGTGGTTGCCGCCGGGCATTCGGGCGGCGGGGGCGGCGAAAGCGGCGGTGTTTTTTGTCACGCCGACCGCGTACCTCGGGCGCGACCGCTGGACGATGCCGTTCGACGATGCCG
>JBBRQR010000313.1:0-3015 GCA_038226115.1 Sphingomonadales bacterium
GCGGCGGTGAACCCGTCGTGCTGGCGATCACGCGCGGCTTCACCGATGCGCTGCGGATCGGCCATCAGGCACGCCCGCGCTTGTTCGACCGCGCGATTATCCTGCCCGAACCGCTGTATGCCCGCACGATTGCGATCGGCGAACGCCTGACGGCCGACGGCGACGTGCTGACTGCGCTCGACGAGGCCACCGCCGCCGCCGACCTTGCCGCTGCCTTCGCCGCCGGTTTTCGCGCAGTGGCGATCGTGTTGCTGCACGGCTACCGCTTCCCCGCGCACGAAACCCGCGTCGCCGCCATCGCCGCGCGCGCGGGCTTTGCCCAGATTTCGGTCAGCCACGATGTGTCGCCGACGATCAAGCTCGTTCCGCGTGGCGATACCACCGTCGTCGACGCGTATCTGTCGCCGGTGTTGCGAACCCATGTCGACCGCGTCGCCACCGCACTCGGCGACACACCGCTCGCCTTCATGCAATCGAACGGTGGCTTGACCGGCGCACGCGCCTTTCGCGGCAAGGACGCGATCCTGTCGGGGCCGGCCGGCGGTGTCGTCGGGATGGTCGCGGTCGGTCGCGCGGCGGGCTTCGACCGGCTGATCGGCTTCGACATGGGCGGCACCTCGACCGACGTGTCGCACTGGGCGGGCGAGTTCGAACGCGCAACCGAGACGCTCGTCGCCGGGGTCCGGGTGCGGACGCCGATGCTGGCGATCGAGACCGTCGCCGCCGGGGGCGGATCGATTGCGCGCTGGGACGGGACCCGGCTGCGCGTCGGCCCCGAATCGGCAGGCGCGATGCCGGGACCGGCGGCGTATCGCAACGGCGGACCGCTGACGGTGACCGACGCGCAGGTCTTGCTCGGGCGCATTCAGCCCGGCCACTTCCCGGCGATCTTCGGTGCAACTGGCGACTTGCCGCTCGACACCGCCGTCGTTGCCGCGAAGTTCGCCGCCCTCGCCGCCGAAACCGGGCTGACGCCGGTGGCGATCGCCGAAGGCATCCTCGACATCGCCGTCGCGACGATGGCGCGCAAGGTTCGCGCGGTGTCGATCGAGCGCGGCCACGACGTTGGCGGCTATACCCTTGTCGCAATGGGCGGCGCGGCGGGGCAGGTCGCGTGCCGCGTCGCCGCCGCGCTCGGCATCACGCGGGTGCTCGCATCGCCGTTCGCCGGGGTGTTGTCGGCGTTCGGCATTGGCCTTGCCGACGTTCGCAGCGTCCACGAGGCGACGGTCGACGCGGCCTTGGACGCCGACGTGAGCACGGTGATCGCGCGATTGACGGCGGCGGCGCGGACGGCGGTGGCGACCGCTGCCGAGATCACGGTGACGGCGCTGGTCAAATACGCCGGCACCGACACGCCGCTCGCGGTTGCGTTCGGCGCGGCGGGCGACATGGCGGCGGCGTTCGCCCGCCAGCACCGCGCCCGCTTCGGCTTTGTCGCCGACGCCGGGCTGGTGCTCGATGCGGTACGGGTCGAGGCGGTCGCGCGTTCGGCCACCCTGCCCGATCCCATGCCGCCGACCGGCGCGCCGCCGCCGCCGGTGATGGTGACGATGGCGGGGGAGGACGTACCGCTGTTCGCGCGCGCGGCGCTTCCGGCGGGGTTCGCGGTCGCGGGTCCGGCGATCCTTGTCGACGCGGGGGCGACGACGATCGTCGAGCGCGGCTGGACGGCGCGGGTAACCGACTGCGGCGACGCGGTGCTGAGCACAATGGGGGAACCGCGCGGCGGGGCGATACCGCAGGCGAACCACGCGGCGGACGCGGTCGATCCGGTCCGGCTCGAACTGTTCAACCACCGCTTCATGGGGATTGCCGAGGCGATGGGGGTCGCGCTGCAATCGACGGCGTCGTCGGTCAACATCAAGGAAAGGCTCGATTTTTCGTGCGCGCTGTTCGACGGTGCCGGGGCGCTGGTGGCGAATGCGCCGCATATGCCGGTCCACCTCGGCTCGATGGGCGACAGCGTTGCCGCGATGATCCGCGCCCGCGGCGACAGCCTCGTTGCAGGCGATGTCATCGCGCTCAACGCGCCCTATAACGGCGGCACCCATCTCCCCGATATCACCGTCATCATGCCGGTGTTCGTCGACGGCGTCCGCGCCTTTTATGTCGCCGCGCGCGGCCATCACGCCGACATCGGCGGCATCAGTCCCGGGTCGATGCCGGCCGACAGCGTGACGATCGCCGACGAAGGCGTCCTGATCGACGACTTCCTGCTCGTCGCCAGCGGGCAGTTCCGCGACGCCGAAGCCCGCGCCCTCCTCGCCACCGGATCATGGCCCGCGCGCGACCCCGATCGCAATATCAACGACCTGAAGGCGCAGGTCGCCGCCTGCTCACGCGGCGCGAGCGATCTTGCCGCGCTGTGCGCCGAAGCCGGAACCCCCGTCGTCGCCGCCTATATGGCGCACGTTCAGGCCAACGCCGAGGAGGCGGTCCGCCGCGCCATCGTCGGCCTGACCGACGGCGACTTCGCCTATGAACTCGACAATGCGGCGGTCGTCCGCGTCGCGGTCACCATCGACCGGGTGGCCCGCTCGGCGACGGTCGACTTCACCGGGACCAGCGCGCAGTTACCCAATAATTTCAACGCCCCGCGCAGCGTCGTCCGCGCCGCCGTACTGTATGTCTTCCGCTGCCTGATCGACGATGACATTCCGTTGAACGACGGGTGCATGCGCGCGATCACGCTGGTCATTCCGCCGGGGTCGATGCTCGATCCGGTTTTTCCGGCCGCCGTCGTCGCGGGGAATGTCGAGGTCAGTCAGGTCGTCACCGACGCCTTGTTCGGCGCACTGGGGGCGATGGCCGGGTCGCAGGGGACGATGAACAACGTGACGTTCGGCACCAGCGACTGGCAATATTATGAAACCATCGCCGGTGGCGCGGGGGCGGGGCCGGGCTCGACCGGAGCGAGCGCGGTCCAGACCCACATGACCAACAGCCGCATGACCGACCCCGAAGTGTTCGAAACGCGCTTCCCGGTGCTGATCGACGACTTCGCCATCCGCA
>JBBRQR010000314.1:0-3007 GCA_038226115.1 Sphingomonadales bacterium
ACATCGTCGAGGCGAGCGCGAGGGCGTGGCTCCAGTCGGGGTGCATGTCGGCGACGCTCAGTCGCTCGCCACCGATTTCAGCGCGGGCGAGATGCTGGACCAGCAGCCCGCCGCCGATCCAGCCGCGTGCATCGTCCCAGCGGACGGCGATCTTGAGCAATGTCGGCAACTGTTCCGACTGGAAGAAATACAGCTCGGCGGCTTCGGCGAGCGATGCGCCCTCGAGCGGGACGATGCCCTGATAGCGTTCGGCGCTCGTCGTCGGATCGAGGGTGATCGCGAGATGGCCTTCGCCGAAAATCGCCGCGAGGTCGGCCCCCGCCGCAACGTCGGCGCCATCATGTCGGAGATAGCCGCGCACCGCCCCGGCGCGGTAGTCGCACACGAGCAGATCGACCGCGCCGCCGCTCGCCTGCGCCTGCAGGGTCAGCTGCCCGTCATCGCGCAGGGTCGCGCCCAACAACGAGGTCAGGACGAGCGCCTCGCCGAGCAGGGTCGCGAGCGGCGCCGGGTAGGCGTGCGCGGCGAGGACGGCGTTGAGCGCCGCATCGAGCCGGACGACCGTGCCGCGAACATTGCGCGCGCCGACGGTGAAGCCGAGGACGCGGTCTGCGACGGGGGCGACGCCTTCGATGGAGAGAGCAGTGGTCATGTCGGGGATATAGGGTCGCGTACGCCTAAATTGTCATCCCCGCACAGGCGGGGATGACAAAGATGGAATCGGGAACCCTCACCCAATCTTGCCGAGGCACCACAGCAGGATCGCCTTTTGCACGTGGAGGCGGTTTTCCGCCTCGTCCCACACCGCCGATTGCGGGCCGTCGATGACGGCGGCGGTGACTTCCTCGCCGCGATGGACGGGCAGGCAGTGGAGGAAGACGGCGTCCGGGGCGGCCGCTGCCATCAGCGCCGCTGTCACCTGAAACTTCGCCATCGCCGCCATCTTGTCCTTCGGCGGTACTTCGCCCATCGACACCCACGTGTCGGTGGCGACGACATCGGCCCCCTCGACCGCCGCGCGCGGATCGTGGACGACGTCGATCCTGCCGCCGCGCGCCGACGCCGTGGCGACGATGCCGCTGTCGGGGTCATAGCCGTGGGGGACGCCGAGGCGGAGTTCGAAGCCCATCACGCTCGCCGCCTCGATCAGCGAGTGCGCCATGTTGTTGCCGTCGCCACACCACGCCCAGCAGGTATCGTCCACCGGGCGGCCGAGCCGTTCCTCGACCGTCATCATGTCGGCCATCGCCTGACACGGGTGGGTCAGTTCGGTCAGGCCGTTGATGACCGGCACCGACGCGGTGTCGCCCAATTCCTCGATCGTCGCATGGCTCGCGCAGCGGAGCATGACCGCATCGACCATTCGTGACAGGACGCGCGCGGTGTCGGCGACGGTTTCGCCGCGCCCGAGCTGCATCTCCCCCGCGCTGGTGATGATCGCCGTCCCGCCGAGCTGCCGCATCGCGCCGTCGAACGAAAAGCGCGTCCGCGTCGACGGCTTTTCGAAGATGCACGCGAGGACGTGACCGGCGAGCGGGGAATCGGCATCGGGCGCGCCCTTGGGCAGGCCCGCTCGCGCTGCCTTGCGGCGATGTGCCTCGTCGAGGATCGTCCGCAAGCCGCCGCGTCCGGCAGACGCGAGGTCGATGAAGTTACGCACGGCGTGTGGTTACGCGGCGGCGACGGCGGGCGGCGCGGTGTACGCCCGCGCCGCCGCCGACAGGCGTTCGATGAACTCGCTGATATGGCTTTCGTCGATGATCAGCGGCGGCATCACGCGGACGACATTGTCGGCCGCCGCGACGGTCAAGATGCCGTGGCTCCGCGCGAAATTGACGAACGCGCGGCTGTCCGAATGAAGCTTGATCCCGAGCATCAGCCCGACCCCGCGGACGCTGTCGAACAGATGGTCGTGATTGGGGATCATCTGCTCGATCGCCTGCCGCAGCCGGTCGCCCATGCGCTGAACGTTCTCGAGGAACTCGGGCGTCGCGACGACATCGAGGACCGCGCCGCACGCCGCCATCGCCAGCGGATTGCCGCCATAGGTCGAGCCGTGGGTGCCGACGACCATCCCCTGCGCGGCGTGTTCGGTGGCGAGACACGCGCCGACCGGAAAGCCGCCGCCGATGCCCTTGGCGATCGCCATGATGTCGGGGGTCACGCCGAAATACTGATACGCGAACAGATGCCCCGTCCGCGCGACGCCGCACTGGACTTCGTCGAAGATCAGCAGCGCGCCATGTTCGTCGGCGAGATCGCGCAGTCCCTGCAGGAATTCGACCGACGCCGGACGGATACCGCCCTCGCCCTGGATCGGCTCGACCATGAAGCCACCGACTTCGCCCGCGAGCGGCCCAGCCATGAACTCGCGGACGGCGGCAAGGTCGTCGAACGGCAGGACGGTGAACCAGTCGGGCAGCGGCTCGAACCCACCGCGCATCTTGTCGGAATTCGTCGCCGCAATCCCCGTCATCGTCCGCCCGTGAAAAGCATTGGCAAAGGTGATTATGCGAAACTTTTCGGGATGGCCGAGGACGAACTGGCACCGCCGCGCCGTCTTGACCGCGCACTCGAACGCTTCGGCACCCGAATTGGTGAAGAACATCGTGTCGGCAAAGGTCAGCTCGACCAACCGCTCGGCGACCGCCGATTGGCCGGGCATCAGGTACAGGTTCGACACATGCATCAGCGTCGCCGCCTGATCCTGGATCGTCTTGACCAGATGCGGATGGCTATGGCCGAGCGCGTTGACCGCGATCCCGGCGGCGAAGTCGAGCCAGCGATTACCGTCGGCGTCGAACAGATACGCGCCCTCGCCGCGAACAGGGGCAACCTCGCACCGACCATAGACGGGCATGACGGGATTGATCGACATAAGGCGTTGCCCTCAACGCAAAAAGGCGGCCCCAGCGACCGCCCATCGGAAACGCGGTCTAGCGGCGGGAGGGGGAAGGCTCAACCCCCGATCGTGACGCGCGCGTGGGCCGCGTCCGCTTGCGCCCAC
>JBBRQR010000315.1:0-2971 GCA_038226115.1 Sphingomonadales bacterium
CGCCAACGTCAATCGTAACTGCGTTGGTTACATCAGCGTCAACTGCGGATCGCTTCAGCCGCGCTTCCAGTGGTCGCAGCGGACGACGCTCAGCTTCGACTCGTTCGACGTTTCGCTGCTGTGGCGTCACCTCGACAAGTTCCGTCAGGAGCCGCTCGATGCCGATCCAGTCAACGGCAGCCGTCCGGCGTTTGTCGGGGTCGATGGCACGGGTGCCACGGTCAACTACGGCTACATCAAGCCGTACGACTATTTCGACCTGTCGGGCCGCGTCAGCATCGTCGAGAACCTGACGCTGACGCTGACGGTTCAGAACATCGGCAACCGCAAGCCGCCGTCAGTTGGCAGCACGATCGGTTCGACCGGGTTCAACAGCGGCAACACCTACCCGTCGACCTACGACGCTCTGGGCCGCCGTTACGCCGTCTCGGCTCGCCTCAAGTTCTAGTCGCGAGCGCACTCAACACGGAAAGGGCGGGCCTTCGGGTCCGCCCTTTTTCGTCGTGGTCAGTCCGCGCGCGCCAGTGGGTCGCGTCCAGCGTCGTTCGGCGCAGTTCCGCCACCCTCGATGGTGCAAGCCGCCGTTAGATTAGCGAGGCGGTCGGCGGTTTGGCGATTACGTGCCCTAGCCTGACGCTATGCCTCGCCCGCAAGCGGTGACGGCAGCACGAGATCGAGCCCGACCCCGCTCGCGACCGTTTCGGCCCAGATTGCGACCTTGTCGATCTCATCGGCATAAGCAGCTTCGCTCACGCGCGCGGCGGTGCGCGCCGCGCCGTCGAACGCATCGCCGTATTTCGAATGGCGAGCGAACGTCGGCCCGGCAGCGATTGCCGCGCCATCGAGCGGCAACCCGAACAACGTGCCGATCGCAGTCATCGCCGCGCCCGGATCGGCCATCAGGGTCTCGCTGTCGATCGTTCGAACACGGTCTGGAAAGCGGCTCGCCATGCGCGCGAAGATCGCGTGCTGCGCCAGCCAGCCGATCGCGGCGGCCTGCAGATCGGTCAGCCGCAAAAAGTCATCGACGCCCATTCCCGGCCATTGAATGCCATCGTGACGCTGCTTGACGACCAGGTCGCGGACCCACAACCGCCCGGTCCAGCTTTTGCGGGCGACCGACCCGAGGAAAGTTCGCAGCGGCGCATGGAGCAGCAGCGCGCGGCTATCAGGGCGGACCGTCAACATCGCCGACGCGATGCCGTTGCACACGTTCGACGGCTTGACGACGATTGCCTCGCCGCGACCGAACGGGCGCGCGAGGAGTGTCAGCCCGGTGTCGAGGACGGCGGCAAGGTCGCCTGCCGCCGCACCGCGCGCCTTCCACCCGACGAGGTCGTTGAGCAGAACCGGCTCTTTCAACCCGAAGGCGACGCCGGGAACATCGACCGCGCGCGCGATCAAGGTCGAGCAGCAGAATGCCGAATGGAAGATGAAGTGGATCGGCCCCGTTGGCGGCGCGGCGTCGATCACGTCGCCGCGCGCGATGACGACGGGCGCGGCTGCTGGCAGATACTCATCGGTCAGAAAGGTCGCCGCGCGGTGCTCGTCGCGCGATAATTGCCGAAAATGGACGGCATCGTGACCGGGATCGTAGCGATCGGCGAACCATGTCGGGTCGGCAACGATCGCGGGAATATAAACGGCGCGAGCCGGAGCGGCGGGGGCAGTCACATCTCCTTGTGCCCTGCTCACCATGGCTTGCCAAGCTGGGTGAAAAAATGGCCGCGCCATCTTTTTGTTGCGGCGGTACCTTGCTATGTTTGGCAGACAATACGGGAGCGACAAGCATGCGGAAGTTCGTGATGATGAACATGTTGGCGCTTGGTGCAACCGCCGCGACGGCGCAGACAGCGGTCGGCAACCCTCCGGGCAATACGCTCGCGCCAGCAACCGGTGCGGTGACGACGGCTCCGGCGGTCGGCGCGTCGGCGGGCGATATGGTGGCGGCGAAGTCGGCTGCCGATCTTGCCAAGATCAAATATCAGACCGCCCCCGTGTGCAAGACGACGATCGAAACCGGCAGCCTGATCGCCAAGAAAAAGACGTGCCTGACACGCAAGCAATGGCAATATGTCAACGACGAGAACGAGCGGACCGCACGCCGGTTCGTCGAGGAGAACACGACGAAGCAGGGGCACGACTAGCCCGCGGCTAACCGCCCCTACTCCGCGGTCAAAACCAGCTTTCCGTCCCCCTCGTCGACCGCGACCGTCGCGCCGTCGTGGACTTCCCCGCGCAGGATCATCTCGGCGAGCGGGTCCTGCAGGTGCTTTTGCACCGTCCGCCGCAACGGCCTTGCGCCATAGACGGGGTCATAGCCGACCCGTGCCAGCCACCGCCGCGCGCCGTCGGTCAGGTCAAGCACCACCTTGCGGTCGACGAGCATTTTCTGGACCCGTGCGACCTGCAGATCGACGATCGCACCCATGTGTTCCATGGCCAGCCGATTGAACAGGATGATCTCGTCGAGGCGGTTCAGAAATTCGGGGCGGAAATGGGCGCGGACCATTTCCATCACCGGCTCCTCGACATCGGCGACCTTCTGATCGTCGCGTAGTGCGGCGATAAATTGCGACCCAAGGTTCGACGTCAGGATGATCAGCGTGTTGGTGAAGTCGACCGTCCGTCCCTGACCATCGGTCAGGCGACCGTCGTCGAGCACCTGCAACAGGATGTTGAAGACATCGGGGTGTGCCTTTTCGACCTCGTCGAACAGGATGACCTGATACGGGCGTCGCCGCACCGCTTCGGTCAGGACGCCGCCTTCGTCATAACCGACATAGCCCGGGGGCGCGCCGATCAGACGGCTGACCGAATGCTTCTCCATGAATTCGCTCATGTCGAGCCGGACCATCGCGCTCGCATCATCGAACAGGAAGCGCGCGAGCGCCTTGGTCAGCTCGGTCTTGCCGACGCCGGTCGGCCCGAGAAACAGGAACGATCCCAACGGGCGGTTGGGGTCCTGCAA
>JBBRQR010000316.1:0-2957 GCA_038226115.1 Sphingomonadales bacterium
CAACGCCACGCGGTCGCCCGGCATGATCCCGGCAGCAATCAGCCGCGCGGCATCGGCGTGCGCGTCGGCACGCAGTTCGGCGAAAGGATAGGCGCGGACCAAGCCGCCGCGAGCGTCGAAGAAGTTAAGGCCGCGCTTCCCACGCGCGGCGTAATCAAGCGCATCGCCAAGCGTCGCAAAGTCGGCGATGCGTCGCGGCAACGGGTCACGGGTCGGCGTCGGCTCGCATGCCGTAGACAGCGTGATCGTCGCTTCGGGCAATCCGATCTCCTCTTCGCGCGCAATCGCGCATCGACGCATAAGCAAGCCACTGGCTGTGGCAGCAGATTGTGGTTAGCCTCGATAGGCGTTCAAATTCCGACGCGAGTGTGGCAGGAACGTGGCGTTAATAAATGCCGGTTGAGCGTCCCCCGTTGACGGCGACGACGTTGCGTGACCTCGCGCTGCGCTACGTCGGCAAATATGCGACAAGCGAGGCCAAGCTGCGCCGCTATCTAAGCCGGAAGCTGTTCGAGCGCGGGTGGAGCGAGGACGGCGCACCGCAAGTCGACGCCGTGGTCGCGCGGCTGGCCGACCTTGGCTATGTCGACGACCGGGTCTTCGCCGAGGGTAGGGCGCGCAATCTTGGCGGGCGTGGGTTCGGTGCACGGCGCGTCGCCGCCGATCTCGGTGCCGCAGGCGTTGCGCGCGACCTTGCGGCGGAGGTTGCAGCGACAGGCGACGCGTACGCCGTTGCACTGGCCTTCGCACGTCGGCGCCGTCTCGGCCCGTTCGACCCCAATCCGCCCGATCCCGACCGACGGCGAAAGGCGTTCGCGACGATGATGCGGGCCGGCCATGGTGTTGCCGAAACGCGTAAAATACTTGCCGGTCAGCTCGACGAATAGATTCGGCGAACCTCGGCGAGCGCTTCCGGCGTATCGACATCGATGTGAATACCCGGGTCGTTGGTCGCGACTTCGATCAAGTCCATCTGGTCGAGCAGAGCGCGTGCGCCACGGTCGCCGGTCAAAGCGGCGAGGCGCGGCCAATGGGCGCGACCCCAAGCAACCGGGTTCCCCCGCCGCCCGGCATGCGTCGGCACAACGACTCGACCGTCGTCTGCGGCGTGTGCGATCGCCGTCAGCGTCGCTACCGCCACCATCGGCATGTCGGCGAGAATGATCAGCGCCGCCCGCCAGTAATCCGGCGCGGCGGCCAGTCCGGCGATGAGCGACCGGCTCAAGCCATCGGCATAGTCGGGCGCAACGGCGAATCTGACAGGCCGTCCGTCGAGCGCAACGCGGACCGATGCGGCCATGTGACCGACAACGACAATAGGTGGCGACAACCCCGCAACAAACAGCGCATCGACAGTACGCACGATCACCGGAGCGCCGCACAAGTCGGCGAGCAATTTGTTGGGCCGCCCCATTCGCGTCGAATGTCCGGCAGCGAGCACAATCGCACCCACCGTATTGTCAGATGTCAGAGCCGGCCGCGCCATGCAGCAGTCATCTGCGCGGCGATCGACAAAGCGATCTCTGCCGGGTTTGCAGCACCGATGGCGAGCCCGGCCGGGCCATGAACCCGGGTGAGCGTCGCCTCATCGAATCCTAGAGCGCCGAGGCGATCGAGTCGGGCGGCATGGCTCTTTCGCGATCCGAGGGCTGCAATGTAAAAGGCAGGGGAGCGAAGCGCGGCGGCGAGGCCGACATCGTCGAGCTTGGGATCGTGCGTCAGCGCGACGACCGCGCAGGCCGCGTTCGGCCGCCACCGCGCCAGGGCTTCATCCGGCCAGCCATCGTCGAGCGTGACGTCGTCAAAGCGTGCAGACGTTGCGAACAACCCGCGCGGATCGATTACCAGTGGTGTGTAGCCGAGCAGTCGTGCGACCGGTACCAGTGCCTGCGCGATATGGACCGCACCGATGATCGCTAGTCGCAACGGCGGAGAATAGACCCGGACGAACTCCCCTGTCTCGGCTTCGCGGGTCGTGCCGGTACTGAGATCGGTGACAAGCGTCACGCTTTCGCCCGCGTCGCGTCCAGCAGCGATCCGGTCAAGCAGCACGGGGTCGAACTTACCCGCCACCAGTGCCTGGACGAGAATGGCAATTCGGCCACCGCACGCCAGCCCGACTTCCCAGGCACGTGCATCGGCGACGCCGTAATCGAGCCGCTTGCTGCGGCCCTCGCGAATGACCGTGAGTGCTTCCGTGATGACGTCGCCTTCGACGCAACCTCCGCTGACCGATCCTTCGAAAATTCCATCTTCGCGAACAACGAGATGGCTGCCGACCCGACGCGGAGCCGAGCCCCATGTCGCGATTACCGTCGCGATCGCAACCTTATGTCGGGCCCCACACCATTCGCGCGCCGTGTCGATGATCGCCTCGTCGCTACTCATAGTAACTGCCACGCGAGCAAGGCGACGCAAGCGATCGCCAAGAAGCTGCTCCATACCGGCATCGTCAAGCCGTTCGCTGTAAGGCCATCGGAACGCTGTTGTTGGCCGCCCACAGAGCTCGCCGCCGTCGCATCCATAGAAGGTAGTGGCACCCGCTCGGGCATCGTTTTCACGATCGGTGCATCTTACCATTTGCAATCAAAGAACGATCCCCAACATTCACAGTCACTTACCTCGTCCGTATCAGCAAGTTATCTCTAGCATCAGGAGCGCCTCAAAATTGTAAAAAAAATACCACATTAACTTGCGTCAACCATCTTTCCCTAAATCGATCAGGCGTGTTATGACGACTTAATTGATTCTTGCGTTGGGGGTGCCGCATGCTTGGGGCTGCGGACGCAGACGATATTTCGGTCGGAATGAACGATCATGTCGCGGGCGATTTGGTAGTTCGCGTCGTGGGCGTGGTCAAATGGTTCGACGCTGTTCGCGGCTATGGCTTTCTTGTGCCCGACGACGGTAGCGGCGACGTACTGATTCATTTCTCGGCCCTGCGCGACATTGCACGC
>JBBRQR010000317.1:0-2948 GCA_038226115.1 Sphingomonadales bacterium
ATCGACCATCGGCAGCACGCGGGGGGCCGCGCGCCCGGTGACCGCGACCTCGGCGGCCAGGATGTCGGCGCGAACCTCGGTCAGCGTCGTGCCGCCGACCAGCGCGGCGACGAACAACCCGCCGGGGCGGAGCGCCCGCCGCATCAGGATCAGCGCACCCGGCAGATCGTTGATCGCATGGAGCCCGAGCGCCGTAATCAGATCGACACTCGCGTCGGCGAGCGGCAGCCGGTCGACATCGGCGACAACGCTGCACCCGGTCGGACCGCTCCCCGGTGCTGCGTCGACGCGGATCGTCAGCGCCGAACCGGCGATACCCGTTCCGCCAACGTCGAGCGCCACGGCAAAGTCGCGCTCCTCGGCGGCAACGCGCGCGGCGAGGTCGGCAGCGAGTGAATGCGCCAGAAAATCGTCGGCCGCCCGGACCCGCGTCCGCTGACACCGCCGTGCGCTCCGATCGAACGGTTCGGCGGACGCAGGCGGCAATGGGGGCGGTGGGGGGGACGTCATCGGCGTCTCATGCCGGGTACCGTTCGTTGTGCCAAGACTTGTCCTAACAAGCTGTTGCGACTGGAAATATGCGATCGTGGCAGTGCTTCGAACGTCCGCTACCGTGCACACGCGACACCGCGGAGTCGTCACGAAAATCGCCCCGCGCGATGCACCAAGACTTAACCGGAGCGGCACTATATGGCGGTGATGGACTTTATCCGCCATGACCGGACGACAATCGTCGACGCGATACGCCGCGCCGCTCTATACGGCCTCGACCTGCTCCTCCCGCCACGTTGTCCGGCGTGCCGCGAAATCGTTGAGAACGCGGGAAGATTCTGTCTCAAATGTTGGACTGGACTGACGTTCCTGACCGATCCGATGTGCGCGGGGTGCGGCGCGCCGTTCGATGTCGATCGCGGCCCCGGCGCACGTTGCGGCGCATGCCTTGACACCCCGCCGCGCTTCGCCGCTGCCCGCGCCGCCCTCGCCTATGACGGCTCGGCGCGAACCGTTCTGCTTGGTTTCAAGCATGGCGACCGCCAGCATCTCGTTGAAATCATGGTCCCACAGTTGATTCGGGTGGGGGGCGACTGGTTCGGCCCCGACACCGTTCTGGTTCCCGTTCCCCTCCACCGCTGGCGGCTGTGGAAGCGAGGGTTCAACCAGGCGGCCCTGCTCGCGCGCGCCGTTTCGCGCCGCACCGGTTCGCCGCTCGCCATCGACGCCCTCGTCCGCATCAAGCCGACCCGCAGCAGCCAGGGCATGGGCCGCCGTGCCCGCGCCGACAACGTCCGCGGGGCATTTCGCGTGGCTCGACCGGAAGCAATAAAAGCCAAGGAAATCATCATCATCGATGATGTCCTCACGACCGGCGCGACAGCCGAGGCGTGCACGCGGATGCTGCTTCGGGCGGGCGCAAAGCAAGTTCGTGTCCTGACATGGGCGCGGGTTGTGCGCGATCCGGCTTGACTGCATACGACAGGGACAGAGCGGGAGGTGGCGCGGTGCCCAAGGTTGAAGTGTACACGAAATACCTCTGTCCGTACTGCGCTCGGGCGATGAAGCTGTTGAAAAACAAGGGCGTCGTTGTCGTGGAGATCGACATTACGATGGGCGGCCCCGCGCGCGCAGCGATGTTGGCGCGATCCGAAGGGCGGACGACGGTGCCGCAAATCTTTATCGACGATGTCGCGATCGGCGGTAGTGACGATCTCGCCGCGCTCGATCGTGCCGGGAAGCTCGACGCCCTGCTCGCGGCGTGATGCTCCGCGTCGGCCTCGTTCAGACGTGCACCGGGATCGATCCGGTGGCCAACGCGGCGGCGCTGGTGGCGGCCATTGACGACCTTGCAGCGCAAGGTGCGGAGTGCGTTTTCACCCCTGAAATGAGCGGGTTAATCGACCGCGACAGGTTGCGCGCGGCGCTACAAATATCGACCGAGGCCGATGATATTGTCCTTTCCGCTGTGCGTGCAGCGGCCGCTCGGCACGGGGTTTGGGTTCAACTCGGCAGCCTCGCGTTGCGCCCCGATGACGGGGGAAAGTTGGTCAACCGCGCCTTTTTGATCGGTACGGACGGCGCCATCGTCGCGCGATACGATAAGATCCATTTGTTCGACGTCGACCTGCCCGATGGCGAAGCGTACCGCGAATCGGCCGCTTATGCCCCCGGCGACCGGGCCGTCATTGCGCCGACACCATGGGGCGGGATCGGCCTGACGATTTGCTACGATGTGCGGTTTCCATCGCTTTACAACAGCTTGGCGGTTGGCGGAGCGGCGATCATCGCGGTACCCGCGGCGTTTACCCGCCCGACCGGCGTTGCGCACTGGCACGTACTGCTGCGCGCGCGCGCGATCGAGACGGGAGCATTCATCGTCGCCGCCGCGCAAAGCGGAGAACACGCCGACGGACGCACTACCTTCGGCCACTCGCTGGTAATCGACCCGTGGGGAACCGTTCTGGTTGATATGGGACCAATACCCGGAGTCGCCACCATCGACCTCGACCTCGCGCAAGTCCCCGTCACCCGCACCCGCCTCCCTTCCCTCGTCAACGCCCGCACATTTACTCCCGCGTTGACGCTGCGTGCGGCCGATTCTACGCACGATGCACGCGCCCGTAGCTCAGCCGGATAGAGCAACGGTTTCCTAAACCGCAGGTCGGGGGTTCGATTCCCTTCGGGCGCACCACCATCGACTTGACTTCTTTTTCATGTTGAGAACTCAAAATCGCGCCAAAAGCCAGAAGCTTATCGCGAAACTGTCCTCGACCCATCCCGCCAACATCAAGCTGCACAACGACTTGCTGGTGGCGCCGATCCGATCGGTCGGCCCGGCGATCTAGGCCATTCGCGCGATCCAGTCGTCGCCGACCCTTTGCAGGATATCGAGCGGCACCCGCCCGCAATTCAGCACGGTGTCGTGGAATGCCTT
Organism: Sphingomonadales bacterium; assembly: GCA_038226115.1. GTDB lineage: Bacteria > Pseudomonadota > Alphaproteobacteria > Sphingomonadales > Sphingomonadaceae > Polymorphobacter_B. Next base: position 2,930 of record JBBRQR010000317.1, read on the forward strand.
GATGTCGAAACGCGGCCCC
>JBBRQR010000318.1:0-2923 GCA_038226115.1 Sphingomonadales bacterium
CGCCGCCGCGCCGCAGCCGACCAGCACCGCGATCCAATTTTCGGTCTGCAACCCGGCAAAAATGAAATCGCCGAGGCACGTCGCGCCTACCGCCGTTGCCAGCGTCTCCGCGCCGATCGTCCACACCGCCGCCGTCCGCACGCCGCCGAGGATGACCGGCGCGGCGAGCGGCAGTTCGACCTGCACCAGCCGCTGACGCGCGGTCCTGCCGACGCCGTTGGCCGCCTCGATAACGTCGGCATCGACCCCGAGCAGGCCGCCCAGCCCGCCGCGCAATAACGGCAAGAGCGCGTAGAGCGCGAGCGCAAGCAGCGCCGGCAGGAAGCCGAGGACGGGCAGCGTTCCCCCCGTGACCCCCAGCACCGCGAGCAGCGCAGGGTAAAACAAGGCGAGCAGCGCCAGCGCCGGGATCGTCTGGACCAGCCCGGCGAACCCCAACGCGACCGCGCGCAACCGGGGCCGCGACCGCGCAAGCAGGACCAGCGGCGCGGCAACGACGATCGCCAGCCCGAGCGCCGTGGCGCTGAGAACCACATGCGCCGCCAGCTTCGCGGGGACATCGACGAGCGCGGCGGCGAGCGCGGGGGTCAACGCGGGGCTCATAACAACGCCGCCAGTCGCTCGGCATGGCGGCGCGGCGTGGCGATCATCGCCGCGACGGTCGGGTCGGCGTGGCCGCGCAACAGCACCGCCGGCGTCGCGTCGGCGACGATCCGTCCGGCGGCGACGACGACGACGCGGTCGGCCAGCAGCAGCGCCTCGGCCATATCGTGGGTGACAATGACGCTCGTCAGCCCGAGATTGTCGTGGAGCGCGCGGTAGCGCATCGACAGCCCGTCGCGGGTCAGCGGGTCGAGCGCACCGAACGGCTCGTCGAGGAGGACGATTTGCGGGCGCGCGGCGAGAGCACGGGCGACGCCGACCCGCTGCCGCTGCCCCCCCGACAGCGCCGCCGGACGACGATCGGCGAGCGCCGGATCGAGGTCGACCATCGCCAGCAGTTCGGCAACGCGCGCGGCCTGGTCGGCGGCGGACCAGCCAAGCAGGCGCGGCACCGTCGCGATATTCGCCGCGACCGACAGATGCGGAAATAGGCCGATGCCCTGAAAGACATAGCCGATGGCGCGGCGCAGATCGGACGCGGCGCGGTCGCGGACGTCGCCGCCGTCGACCCGGACCGTCCCCGCATCGGCGTCGACCAGCCGATTGACGAGTTTGAGCAACGTCGTCTTGCCCGACCCCGACGCCCCGACCAGCGCGACGAAAGCACCGACAGGAATCTCGAGCGAGACATTGTCGACCGCGACGGTCGCGCCGAACGCCTTGCGGACGCGGTCGAAGCTGATGGCGGACGACATCCCTGCAGCCTAGGCGACGCGCCCGACCCAGTGCAATGCCGCGCCATTGGCCTTGAGCCACGCCCGTGCCGCCGCGAGGTCGCCGTCGGTCAGGTCGGCCGCCAGCCGCCAGAACGCCGCGCCGTGGTTGGCGTGGGCCAGATGGGCGACTTCGTGCGCGACGACGCTCTGGCGAACGGCGGGCGGGGCGAGGATTAGTCGCCAGCTATAGTTGATCGCGCCCGACGCCGCGCAACTGCCCCAGCGGCTGGCGGGATCGCGGACGGCGACCGTCACCGTCCGTCCGAGTCGCGCGGCGAGCGCCGTCGTCGCGGGGGCAAGATCGGCAAGCGCCGCCGCCCGAAGCCAGCGCAGCGTCCGCCCCGGCACCGTTGCCGCTGTACCGCCGAGAACCAGCCGATCGCCGTCACGCGTCACGCGCGCAGGGCGCCCCCTGTGCCAGTCGAGCAGCAGCGTGGCGCCGTCGAACGGGATCGTCGCCCCCGGGGTGAACGGCACCGCCGTCGGCCAGCGCACGACCCTGGCGGCGATCCACCCATGATGGGCGGCGACGAAGGCTTCGGCCTCCGCGATCTTGACGCGCGGCGGCAACGAAACGCGGACGACGCCGCGCACCGCATCGGCGCGCAACGTCAGCCGCCGGGCGCGCGCGTTGCGGGCGATTTCGACCGCGACCGTCCGACCGGCCACCGTCACATCAAGGCTCCGGCCCGAATCGGCGACGGTGAACCAGCGGCTAAAGAGGTTCATCGATGATATGGTTCTCAAGGTCGCCGGCGATGTCCTCGCTGATCGTCCAGCCGCGCACAGAGATGCCCGCGCGGTGGACCGATTCGGGATCGCCCGAGACGAGCGGATGCCAGTCGGCGAGGCCCTGCCCGCGATGGACGCGGAGGTAGGCGCAAGACGACGGCAGCCAGTCGATCGTGTCGAGCTTTGCCGGGGTCAGGCGAACACACTCGGGGACGTGGGCGCGGCGATTGCGATAGTCCTTACATTGCCCGGTCGCACCGTCGAGCAGGCGGCACGCGACGTTGGTCGGCAGCAATTCGCCCGTCTCGTCGTCCTCCAACTTGTGGACGCAGCACCGCCCGCAACCGTCGCACAGGCTTTCCCACTGCGCGCGGCTCATCGCGCTCAACGGAACGCTTTCCCAGAATGGGATGGCGTCGCCTCCGCCCTTAGTGGACATAGGTCACCAGTTCGGCGGCGATTTGGGCCGGAGTAGCGCCGTGCTCAAGGAACGACACGGGGTGGTTATCGGGATCCATCAGATAGATCACCGCCGTATGATCGACGAGGTAATCGCGCCCCGTGCCTGCCTTGGCCGCATAGACGCGGAACGCCTTACGCATCGCCGCCGCCTGATCCGGTGTGCCAGTCAGCCCGACCATCGTCGGTGAAAAGGCGCGGACGAAGGTGTGGACGACGTCGGGCGTGTCGCGATCGGGATCGACGGTGACGAAGATCGGCACGACCTTGGCGGCGCCCGCGGGGTCGGTCTGCGCGAACGCTTTCATCCCCTGCGCGATTTTTTGGACGTCGACCGGGCAGACATCGGGGCA
>JBBRQR010000319.1:0-2893 GCA_038226115.1 Sphingomonadales bacterium
AAGATGCGGCTGAGTGTCAGCAGGTTGGGCAGGCTGGACAGCATGACGGGGAGATAGGCTATGGCGGGGGTCAACTCAACGGGGGCCGTAGCGATGGATATCAGTGAAGCAGTTGCGACCCGGCGGTCGGTGCGCGGGTTCCTGCCCGACCCAGTCGACGGCGCGATCATCCGCCGTGTTCTCGACCGCGCCGCGCGGTCGCCATCGGGAGGCAATGTCCAGCCGTGGCATGTCGATATCGTCGCTGGTGAACCGCTCGCCGCGCTCAAGGCGACCATGCTGCGCCGCGTCCACGAAGCGCCCGGGGGCGAGCCGACCGAGTACGACATCTATCCCAAGGTGCTGCCCGACCGTCACAAGACCTATCGCTTCGAGGTCGGCGAGGACCTGTACGGCGCGCTCGGCATCCCGCGTGACAACAAGCTCGGGCGGCTGTTGTGGTTCGCCCGCAACTTCCAGTTCTTCGGCGCGCCGCTCGCCCTGTTCACCTCGGTCGACCGGGCGATGGGACCGCCGCAATGGTCCGACCTCGGCATGTTCCTTCAGACCGTGATGCTGCTGCTGCGCGAGGAGGGGCTCGATAGTTGCGCGCAGGAATGCTGGGCGGTCTATCCCGATACGGTCCGTGCCTTTCTCGACCTGCCGCCCGAACGGATGCTGTTCTGCGGCATGGCAATCGGGGTGGCCGACGCCGCCGACCCGGCGAACGCGGTGCGGACGCGGCGTGCGCCGGTCGATGCGTTCACGACCTTTCGCGGGCTTTAGACGACGCCGAGGTGGCGCAGGGCGAAGGTGACGATGACCGCGATCAGGACACCGAGCGACAGCCCGCCCGACAGCATGAAACCGGCACTCCGGTTGGCCCCACGGCTGTACGTCTCGATGTAAAGGACCCGTCCGAGACACCAGACGAGGCCATAGACCCCGGCGGCGATGTCGCACCAGACCAGCGCCGCGAGGCCAAGGAGGGGGACGAACAGCACCATCTGCTCGACCGTGTTCTGCTGCGCCCGGAAGGCGCGTTCGAATTCGGGCGCCCCCGTTACGGCGGGCGCGGCGACGCCGTACTTGCCGCGCGCCTGCCCGACCTTCAGCACCGCCCAAACGTAGACGGCGAGCGCCAGAACCAGCGCCCCGATCGTCCACGGCATCGAATGTGACATCATCGTTTCCCCCTTGGTGTACTGATTGCGATCACGCCGGTTTGCCCATCTCGACGATCGACCGGACGTTCTCGGACATCGCTTTCGCGGCGTCGGCGTCGCGCATCCGGGCACTCGTGTCCTCGGGAATCGTGATGCCCTTGATCGCAGCCGGACGCGCGGCGATGGCGGCGTGCCAGCGCGCCAGATGCGGCAGGCCGTCGATTTCGATTCCCGACCAGCTCGCAATCCGCGTCCAACACCAGTTGGCGATGTCGGCGATCGAGTAATCGGCTCCAGCGAGATATTCGGTCTTCGCCAGTTGCGCGTCGAGGACAGTGAACAAACGGCGGCCTTCACCCTGATAGCGAGCGATGGCAGCGGGAATTTTTTCGGGGAAATAGCGGAAAAAGACGTTCGCCTGCCCCATCATCGGCCCGACGCCGCCCATCTGGAACATCAGCCACTGAACGACGCGGCTGCGGCCCTGGACGTCGGTCGGCATCAGCTTTCCGGTCTTTTCGGCGAGGTATAGCAGGATCGCGCCCGACTCGAAGATGGGGAAACCCCCCGGAACATCGTGGTCGACGATCGCGGGGATGCGCCCGTTGGGGCAGATGTCGAGAAACCACGGCTGCTTCTGCTCGCCGCCCATCATGTCGATCTTGCGGACATCGTATGGCAAGCCGAGCTCCTCGAGCGCGACCGACACCTTGTACCCGTTGGGCGTGGCGGCAGTGTAAAGCGTTATGGTCATGGTCGTCCCCGTTCAGGCCGCAGCCAGCCAGCGTCGGTCATAGCGCGCCACGATATTCGTTGGGGAGTTTTTATGCGTATCCTGCTCGCTGTCGTCGCCCTCGCTTCTGCCGCAAGTCCCGCCATCGACGCTCCGACGATCATGGGAACGTGGCGCAATCCGGCGGGCAGTGTCGAGATCGCGATGGCCCCATGTGGGCCGCGGCTGTGCGGCACCGTCGTCCGCGCGAGCGATAAAGCGAAGGACGACGCGGCCAACGGCGGCACCGATCGGCTGGTCGGGACGCAACTGTTCCGGGGGTTGGTCGCCGATGGCCCGCGCCACTGGTCGGGCGAGGTCTTCGTTCCCGATCTCGGACAGACGGTGGCCGGGACGCTGGCGCAAATCGACGCCGACGCGATCGAAGTGAGCGGCTGTGTCATCCCCGGCCTCGTCTGCCAGACGCAGACATGGACCCGAGTCGGCGCACACCGTTGAGCGGCGGCGAACCAAATTGGTGCAATTGGCTTAAGAAACAAAATTCCAAAGTTGACGAAGGTAGCGCCACGCACCCCGCGGCTGTAGGGTCCGCGACAACCGGGCTGGTACACAGCGCGCGAAAAGCAAATTCGCGCCGTGTCGCGTGCCGTAGTCTCCGCTTGTCCAGCCACCGTAGTCACCTCCACGGCGCGAGCTACCGCGGATAACATGCTGTAGGACAGCGTTTTATTTGCCGGGAGCAGCGTCAGGATCCGGCCCGCCGCGCGTTTACTCCTCGTCACCCGGCAACGCGATGTCACGATGCATATAGGTTTCGGGCTCGTTGCGCAGCGAGGTGCTTGCCATGCGTTAGCTTTACCCCCCTCACCCGCGCGGATGGAAGTGGCCGTGGAGGGCGGCCGCCGTTGCCTTGCTGATGCCGGGGGCCTTTTCGAGATCGGCAAGCGTCGCGCCGCGCACCGCCCGGCTGGTGCCGAAGTGCATGAGCAGTGCCCGTTTCCGCGCCGGGCCGATG
>JBBRQR010000320.1:0-2870 GCA_038226115.1 Sphingomonadales bacterium
CCGGCGGGACCGCCGCTCCGCTTGCGGCAAGCCGCCTGACGGTCGAGGGCGAGACGCTGACGTTGACGCTCGCCACAGCCGATGCGCCGCTGTTCGGCGAGGCGGTCACGCGGCGGCTGAAGGCGCTGGCGGGGGTGTTGGAGCTGGGATGCGCGGAGCGGGTGGGTTAGACCACAAAGGCGAGCGCGGCATTGTTCGTGGCTGAACGACGTGGCGATTAGCGACATTTCGGGGCTGACGACGGCGAGCCAGCCATACGCGCTGCATGAGATCGCCTAGGGTAGAGGGTGTCGGTCACGTGTCGCCGCCGCCTATGCCGGCCCGCTAACGGCTGCCCTAATCGATCGCTGTCATCACCAAGCGGTTGCCCTGCACCGCAAACCCCAGCCGCCCGTCGACCAGTGCCAGCGCATCCTTGCCGAACACGTCGAAGCGCCAGCCCGACAGAATTGTCAGCCCGTCGCGGACTCCGCCGGCCACCGCATCGAGTTCTTCGGCGCGCGCAATCAACTTCGGCGCGACATTCGACTCCTTGGCGCGGATTTTCAGCAGTAGCTTCAGCAGGTCGGCAATCAGCGCGCCTTCGGTCGACAGGCCGGGCCGCGCAACTTCCTTCGATGGCATCTCGTCGGAGGGGAGGGGCTCGGCGGCGTCGAGTGCGGCCATCAGGCGGCGACCGATGTCGTTCGCCGCCCACGCCGCCGACAACCCACGCATCCGCGCAAGATCGGACTGATGCCGCGGCGGGCTGGCGACGAGTTCGCCGAGCGTTTCGTCCTTCACGATGCGCCCGCGCGGAACGTCCTTCGATTTCGCCTCACGCTCGCGCCACGCGGCGAGTGCCTTCAGCCGCCCGAGGACGTCGGCCTTGCGGCTGTTGACGCGGACGCGCTGCCACGCGGTGTCGGGGTCGTTGGCATAAGTCGCGGGATCGCACACGCGCGCCATCTCGTCGTCGAGCCACGCGCCGCGCCCGGTCCGGCGCAGCTTGTCGACCATTTTGGGGAACAGCGCGGCGAGGTGGGTAACGTCGCCGATCGCATAGTCGATCTGGCTTGCTGCGAGCGGACGGCGGCCCCAGTCGGTGAACCGGGCACCCTTGTCGACGGCGATGCCGAGATACGACTGGACGAGATTTGTATAGCTGACCTGTTCGCCTTGCCCCAACGCCATCGCCGCGACCTGCGTATCGAACAGTGGGGAAGGGGTCTTGCCGGTCAGGTTATAGATAATCTCAAGGTCTTGGCCCGCCGCATGGAACACTTTCAGGACATCCGCCTCGGTTAGCAGATCGAGCAGCGGCTTGAGGCTTAGGCCATGAGCCTTGGGATCAATGGCGGCGGCCTCGTCGGCGCTGGCGATCTGGACGAGGCACAAATCGGGAAAAAACGTATTCTCACGCATAAATTCGGTGTCGACGGTGACAAAGTCAGCCAGCGCGAGGCGGTCGCACAAGGTTGCGAGCGTAGCGGTGTCGGTGATGAGGGGGTGAATGAGCATCACCCCTTTTAGGGGATTGTTACCCTCGGTGCCAGTCGCTGCGCCAGTTAGCGACCGCCCGTGCGCTCGCGCGCCGCGTCAAGGCCTGCAAGCGCGCGGATGTGACCGCGCCGTGCCGGGATCAGGCGTTCGGCCTCGCCGCTGCGGCCCTCGGCTTGAGCGGCGGCGACGGTCGCATCGATTGCCGCAAGCGCGTCGCGGTGGAAAGATTCGCGTCGTGCCGCCGCCGCGATCATCGCGGCGGCAGGGCGGTGGCGATAGCGCCATGCGACGACAAACGGCGCGCCGAGCGTGATGATAGCAAATGCGGTTGTAAGGGTGTTGATCGAGACGGCCATGTAAGCTCCCACGTCGGTAACCGCAGCGGGCGGCGAGCACGACGACGGCGTGGTGACGTGATAAGTGGCTGATGCGAAGCCTCTATGTCGGCCCTGCGCGCCTGTGTCGCGTCGCTTGTGAAGCGCACACGAAAAAGGGGGCCGCGACCGGCCCCCTGTGACAACAATTTCTGTCTGTCCGCCAGATCGGACGTTGGCTAGCCACGCGCAACTATTGCGCGTCGGCAGGCGTCTAGCCGACGGCTATACCCAACTCGCGAACCAGTCGACGAGGGTTTGCGGCGTCATATTACGGGCGTCCGACAACGCCGCATAATGACCAGCGTTCTTGAGCGTGTCGGTGTTCGGATCGACGATCAACACGGCGGGAACGCCGTTGATATCGACACCGTAGTGCGCGGCCACGTCGAGGTTCTTATCGCGGCGGCCGATGTCGACGGTGACGATCTCGTAATGCCGGTCCATGAACGCCTTGACCTCGGGCACGCCGAACACGCCGGCGAGGACGCAACAGTCGGGGCACCAGTTGCCGCCGAGGTCGATCAGCAGCAGCTTGCCGTTCGCGCTGGCGCGCGCCTTCGCCGCCGCAACCGCCTTCGCTCCGTCGGCGGTCTCGTCGTACGGCAGCGGCAGCGGGCGCGCGACTTCGTCGAGCGTGGCGATGCTAACCTTCGGGCCCGCCTCGGGCGCGGGAGCGGCGAGCGCGGGGATGGTCACGGCGGCGAGCACGGCGGCGGCGGCGAGGACAAGTTTCGTGGCTTAACTCCCACGCGCAGGCCCCGCCGTTGAGGCCGACCAGCACATCTCACGCTATGCAATACCCATCCCAATCCTTGAGTAAGCAGTTGTCAAAAAAATCCGCAGCTATTTACAAAAGGTTACGGATAAGCACACCGCAGCATGCGGCCGTGGCCGACCAAGAGTGTCGGAATTCTTTACACTTCGCGTGCGCCGAACGCCGCCGCGGGCATGCCACGGGGTCGCCCCGCCGTCGCCGCGAACGGGGTCAACCTTGACACGGCGGCGCGCAGC
>JBBRQR010000321.1:0-2861 GCA_038226115.1 Sphingomonadales bacterium
CAAAAGCCGATGGGTGCCGCTGTGACGCTGATCGACCCTGTAAAGTGTCGGGATACTTTACACTCGCGCCGACGGCAAATTCGTAACCTATTGTAAAGTTTTGGTCAGCGTTCCTGGCACGAAAATTGCATCTCCCGTCCTGAGAAAACATTCGTAGGGATTGTCTTATGTTCAAGATGCTCGTCGCCGGTGCTCTGATCGCTGCCGCAACGCCGTCTCTCGCCGTAACCCAGGCTTACGATACCGGCCCGGCAACGCCCGGCAACCAGGCATGGGGCGGGACCCTTGGTCTCGATTTCGACGTCAACACGAAGTTCACGGTCACGAGCCTCGGCAGCTTCGATGCTGGACGTGACGGCATTACCAACGACATCTTCGTCGGCATCTTCGACGCGACGACCGGATTGCTGGTTGCTCCGGCGGTCAACCTGAATGGCACGGCCAACACCGGCGGCGCGTACGACAGCGTTGCGATCACCCCGATCACGCTCACGGCCGGTCATTACCAGCTCGCGGCGTGGGGCTATAACAACGCGAGCGACACCAATTACAACAATGGCGGCCCCGGTGGCGCAATCACGTTCAACACGTTCTTCGGCGCGCTGACTGCGGTTAGCTCGCACTATAGCGATTTCAATGCGCCGGGTGCGTTTGCGACGAACCCCGACAACGGATCGACGCGCTACGGCGCCGGTACGTTTGCTGGGTTCGTCCCGGAACCGGCGACGTGGGGCATGATGATCGTCGGCTTCGGCATGATCGGCGCAACGCTCCGTCGCCGGAGCGTACAGACCGCCTGAGCGAAGCAGCCGACGCTTAATGAAAAAGCGTCGGCGAGACTGGCAAGAAATCGAAATACTCTCGTCGGAGTGAATTTCGATTCTCGTTCGTCTAGGGTTTGAAGCGGCGGCGGTTGTTTCGGCGCTTGCCTTCCGGCCGCCGCCGCCCCAGCTTGATCCGATGCCGATCACACAACTAACCGACCGTGCCGTGCTCCGCGTTGGCGGTCCCGACGCCCGCGCCTATCTGCAAGATCTAGTTACCAACGATGTCGATCGGCTGACGCCCGCGACCCCGTTGTGGGCGGGACTGCTGACCGCGCAGGGCAAGCCATTGTTCGACATGATCCTCCACGACGGCGACGACGGGACGGTTGTGATCGACGTGCTGGCAAGCGCCGCCGAGGCGTTGGCCAAGCGGCTGACAATGTACCGGCTTCGCCGTGCGGTCACGATCGCTAAGGCGCCCGACCTCCACGTCTACGCCGGGTGGGATGGCTTGGCGGGTCATCCGGCCGATCCCCAGTTGGCGGCGCTCGGCGCGCGCTGGATCGCGGCCGGAGCGGAAGTCACTGCAACCCTCGCCGACTATGCCCGCCACCGCCGCGCCCTCGGGGTTGCCGACTCGGGCGACGTGTTGACCGACCGGATGTTGTGGCTGGAGACAAATGCCGTCGAACTGAACGGCGTCAGCTTCACCAAGGGCTGCTATGTCGGCCAGGAGAACACCGCGCGGATGCACCACCGCGACAAACTCCGCCGCCGCCTGCTCCCGGTGACGATTGTCGGTGCGCCGGTCGACGCGACGATCACCGATGGCGTTGTTGCAGTCGGCGAGTTACGGGGCCACGCCGACGGGTGCGGCATCGCCTACCTCAAAGTCGACGCCGCGCGCGGGCCGCTGATGGTTGGCGGCGCGACGATCACGGTCGACTGGCCCGACTGGCTCCCGCACGCGGTGGCTTGACCCGCATTCACCAGCGGTCAACACGCCGTCGCAGTCACCGCCACGCCGTTCCCGATCGCAACCGTTAGTCCGCTATGCCGCACCCCGCCCAGATTACTCTCACGTCAGTAGCGGGCGATTTGATTCATGCCCCCGCGCAGCTTCGGCACCTGACGCTGGGAACGCTCGCTTGGCTCCAGACCGACAGTGTCGCGGCGATGATCGGGGCAGGCAGCGCGGTCGTCCTCTACCTCCTGTTCGTCGGCATGCGTTACGGCGTCTGCCGCCTGCTCGGACGCGGCCACGACGTCACGACATGGCAGGGCTTCATCGGCCGTATGGTGCGGCGGACGCGGAGCTTCTTCCTTGCCGTGCTGGCGATCGACATCGCCGCGCGCACCGCCGCCCCACCGGGCGCGTTGCTCAGCTTCATCAAGCTCGTCTTCACCGTCGCCGCCGCGATCCAAGGGGCGGTCTGGGTGCGCGAGTTCATCCTTGGGCTGGTCGATCGCCGCGCTGCGGTCGCCGAGGACAAGGCGGCGCACGCAAGCGCGGCGAACATCATCCGCGTTCTTGTCAACGTCGTCGTCTGGAGCCTCGCCTTCATCCTTGTCCTCGACAACCTCGGGGTCAACATCACCGCGCTCGTCGCCGGGCTCGGCGTCGGTGGCATCGCGATCGGGCTGGCGGCACAAGGCATCTTTGCCGACCTGTTCGCCGCACTCGCGATTCTGTTCGATCGCCCGTTCCGCGTCGGCGACAATATCCGCTGGGGTGCTGTCACTGGCCGGGTCGAGGCGATCGGGCTGAAGACCGTACGCATCCGCTCGCAGTCGGGTGAACAGGTGATCGTCGGCAACACCAAACTGCTCAGCGATCAGATCTCGAACCTCGCGCGGATCGAGGAGCGTCAGGTGGTGATGGTTTTCGGTGTCACCTATCAGACCGCAAGCGACCTGCTCGACACCATTCCGGCGGAGATCGCCACCATCGTCGCGGCGACGCCGGGGGCGCGCTTCGACCGGGCGCACTTCGTACGCTTCGCCGCGTCGAGCCTCGATTTCGAGATCGTATTTTTCAGCAACGGCCAGTCGTTCATGGCGATGATGGATGCCCGCCACGCGATCGGCCTCGCC
>JBBRQR010000322.1:0-2851 GCA_038226115.1 Sphingomonadales bacterium
ACGCGATGGGAATGGACCTCAGCTTTGGTGTCGGCGAGGGACCGCGCCTCGTGCCACCACTGGTCGACGGCGCGTGGGAGGGACTCGTCCCGAATCTTGAGCGTTTTGCACCGATCTATGAGACGGTTCGTCGGGTTAAAGTGTCTCTCAGCCCCGATGTTGCCCTAATCGGTTTTGCCGGCAGCCCGTGGACGGTCGCGACGTATATGGTTGCTGGCAGCGGCAGCAAGGATCAGGGTGAAGCGCGGCGGTTGGCGTATCTCGATGCGGCGGCGTTCCAGGCGCTGATCGACCGTATCGTCAACGTCACGGTCGATTATTTGTCGGGGCAAATCGAGGCCGGAGCGCAGACCGTCCAGCTGTTCGACAGTTGGGCCGGTAGTCTCGCGCCGAGCGAGTTCGAACGCTGGGTCGTCGCGCCGACCGCAGCGATCGTGGGGCGGTTGATGGTCCGTCACCCCGATGTGCCGATCATCGGCTTTCCCAAAGGCGCCGGGGCCAAGCTTGCCGCGTATGCCGCTGAGACGGGAATCGACGCCGTCGGTCTCGATGAAACGGTCGATCCGGCGTGGGCCGATGCGATGCTGCCGCCAGGGATGCCGGTGCAAGGTAATATCGACCCGCTCGCGCTGTGGGCGGGCGGCGAGGCTTTGCGCGCGAGTGTAACACGTGTGCGCGCCGCATTCGACGAGCGGCCGCATATTTTGAACCTCGGCCATGGCATCCTGCAGGATACACCCATCGCTCATGTCGACGAGCTGCTCGCGCTGGTTCGCGACGGCGCATGACCGGTTGGCTCGGCGATGCCTATCCGTGGGTCAAGGCGTTGCACGTCATCGCCGTGATTTTCTGGATGGCGGGGCTGTTCATGCTGCCGCGCTTCCTCGTCTATCACATGGAAAGCGTGGCCGGTTCGGCGGAGGACATCGCGTGGGTCGAACGCGAGGCCCGGCTCAAGCGGATCATCCTGACGCCGGGGATTGTCGTGGTCTGGGTGTTCGGTGTCGCCTTGCTGGTAAATTACGGTCCCGCCGTGTGGCTCTATCTGAAAGCGGCGGTCGTGTTTCTGTTGTCGGGCTATCACGGCTGGGCGGCGGCAACGGCGACGAAATTTGCCCGGGGTGAGCGCCCCTATGCTAACAAGACGTTGCGATTGCTCAATGAAGTTCCGGCACTTGCCACGATCGTGATCGTTGTGCTTGTCATCGTGAAACCGTTTTAACAGGAGGCGAACATGGCCGAGCAGAAGTCGAACAAGGAAGCGCGCAAACCCAAGGCGAAGAAGGTCAAGACGATCGCCGCCAACCCGTCGACCAAGGGCACCGCGGCGAAGTTGTAACCGGCGTCCCCCGCTTGACCGGCGGGGGCATCGCTCCTAAGTTTGATAACAGCGCCGTCATCCTGGCGGAGCGCTCTCCCCGGCCATCGCCTTTCCCCATTGCGACAGCGCCCGGTGACCGACGTAAAGAACACCCATGCATCTCAATGACTTAAAGAAGAAAACGCCCGCTGAACTGGTAGCGATGGCCGAAGTTCTCGGTGTCGAGAACGCTTCGACGCTGCGTAAACAGGATATCCTGTTCGCCATCCTCAAGACCGAGGCCGATAACGGCACGACAATTACCGGGGCGGGCACGATTGAAGTGCTCAACGACGGCTTCGGGTTCTTGCGCTCGCCTGAATCGAATTATCTCGCCGGGCCCGACGATATTTATGTCTCGCCCAACCAGGTGCGGAAGTTTGGGGTTCGCACGGGCGACACGCTCGAAGGTGAGGTCCGCGCTCCAAAGGACGGCGAACGCTATTTCGCTTTGACCAAGCTGACCGCGATCAATTTCGACGACCCCGATGTCGTTCGCCACCGGACCAATTTCGACAATCTGACGCCGCTTTATCCCGATGAAAAGCTGCGCCTCGACACGATGGACCCAACGATCAAGGACAAGTCGAGCCGGGTCATCGATATCATCGTGCCACTTGGCAAGGGTCAGCGTTGTCTGATCGTTGCCCCGCCGCGCGTCGGCAAGACCATCATGATGCAGAATATCGCGCGATCGATCTCGGCAAATCACCCCGAAGTCTATCTGATCGTCCTGCTGATTGACGAGCGCCCCGAAGAAGTCACCGACATGCAGCGGACAGTCAAGGGCGAGGTGATCTCCTCGACCTTTGACGAACCTGCCACTCGCCACGTCCAAGTCGCTGAAATGGTTATCGAAAAGGCCAAGCGTCTGGTCGAGCACAAACGCGATGTCGTCATTCTGCTCGATAACATCACCCGTCTCGGCCGTGCTTATAACACCGTCGTTCCATCAAGCGGCAAAGTCCTGACCGGCGGTGTCGACGCCAACGCCCTCCAGCGCCCAAAGCGTTTCTTCGGTGCGGCGCGGAACATCGAAGAAGGCGGGTCTCTGACGATCATCTCGACCGCGTTGATCGACACTGGCAGCCGGATGGACGAGGTCATCTTCGAGGAGTTCAAGGGCACCGGTAACGCCGAAATCGTCCTCGACCGCAAGATCGCCGACAAGCGCGTCTTCCCTGCCATCGACATCGGCAAGTCGGGGACGCGCAAGGAAGAGCTGCTCGTCGATAAGACAACCCTGTCGAAGATGTGGGTCCTGCGCCGGATCCTGATGCAGATGGGGACAATCGACGCGATGGAATTCCTTCTCGACAAGATGAAGGATTCGAAGTCGAACGAAGACTTCTTTGATGCGATGAATCACTAAAAATTGTGATGCGCGGTCGGTGGACGGTTGCCCTTGCGATCGCTTTCTAACCGCCGACGCGCGGGCGGGTCGACTGCTGGGGCGACGGAGCTTCGCCGTCGAACCCGGTCGTCGAAAGT
>JBBRQR010000323.1:0-2839 GCA_038226115.1 Sphingomonadales bacterium
ACCGTGTCATGGACGCTGTTTCACGAAATCCTGTTCTACGCCGCCTTCGCGACCGCGATCGTCAGCCGCCGGGTCGGACTCGTCGTCGGCGCGCTGTGGCTGTCGGCAATTGGCATCGGCGCGGTGGGCGGTCTCGCCGACATTCCGGCCTATCTTACCTCGCCGCTCAACCTACTGTTCGCGCTCGGTATCGCGACACAGGTTGCGGTCCGGCAGCGACGAATCCGCCACCCGCTTCTGTGGCTGGGGATAGGGCTGTGCGCCTTCATCGCGATCGCTGCGGAGGAGGCGTTCATGCCCGCACTCGGCGAAACTGCGCGGAACCTGCTGTACGGCGTCGCCAGCGCGGTCGCCCTCGCCGGAATCGTCAGCCACGAGCGCGAGCACCGGCTCGCTATTCCCGCGGCGCTGTCGGTGTTGGGAGCAGCGTCGTACAGCATCTATCTTACCCATTATCCCGCGCTAACAATTGTCGCGAGGTTGATGCAGCGCATCGGGTTGATGACGGCGTTGCCCGAGACAATCGGATTGGTCGTTCTGACGGCTGCAGTCGTAGGACTGGGCATCGCTACGCATTACGCCGTCGAACGCCCGCTGCTGGCGGCGCTGCGCCGGTGGCGGGCGCAGCGCGGATCACCTGCAGTGGCGGAGCTTGGGAGGAGTGCTCAGTTGCGGCCGCTGTTCGCAGAGCGGTGACGAGGCTAATGTGGCAGGCGACACGGCAAAGCCGCCCCGTCGGGCGAGCTCTGGCGCCAGGCCCGCCCGACCCGCCGGCCGCAGCCGCCGCGTGTCTGACGCTCTCCCGATAAACGCAAAGGCCGTCTCTCGTCTTGGCCTCGGCCGCTAGACGGCGCGTTCGACCATCATCTTCTTGATCTCGGCGATCGCCTTCGCCGGGTTTAGCCCCTTGGGGCAGACGTTGGCGCAGTTCATAATCGTGTGGCAGCGGTAAAGGCGGAACGGGTCTTCGAGCGCGTCCAACCGCTCGCCGGTCATCTCGTCGCGGCTATCGACCAACCAGCGATACGCTTGGAGCAGGATTGCCGGCCCGAGGAACTTGTCGCTGTTCCACCAATAGCTCGGGCATGCGGTCGAGCAGCACGCACACAGGATGCATTCGTACAGCCCGTCGATCTTGCTGCGATCCTCGACCGACTGGAGCCGTTCGCCGTCGGCGGGAGCAGGCGTAACCGTCTGCAACCACGGCTTGATCGACGCATATTGCGCGTAGAAGTGTTTGAAATCGGGGACGAGATCCTTGACGACCTCCATGTGCGGCAGCGGCGTAATCCGCACCTCACCCTTGATGTCCTCGATCGCTTGGGTGCACGCGAGCGTATTCGTCCCGTCGATGTTCATCGAACACGACCCGCAAATCCCCTCGCGGCACGACCGGCGGAAGGTCAGCGTCGGGTCAATCTCAGCCTTGATCTTGATCAGCGCGTCCAAAACCATCGGCCCGGTCGTGTCGAGATCGAGCTCGTAACTGTCATAGCGCGGGTTCGCCCCGTCATCGGGGTTCCAGCGGTAGATCTTGAACGCCCTGGTCCGCTTCGCCCCGGCGGGAGCGGGGTACCGCTTGCCGTCGGTGCGGATGCGGGAGTTCGTCGGAAGCGCAAATTCAGCCATGACCCGGAGCTATGCTTTCGGCGGCGCTACCGCAAGCTCGAAACCCGTGTATCAACGCCGCATGCGCCTGACAGATTGCCACAACGTCGCCGACTTCCGCCGCTTGGCGAAGGCGCGACTGCCCGGTCCGGTATTCCATTACATCGATGGGGCCGCCGACGACGAGGGCACCAAGGCGCGCAACACCGCCGCGTTCGACGATTGCGATCTCGTCCCCGACGTCCTCACCGGCGTCGCCGACGTCGATCTGCGGACGACGGTGATGGGGCGTGAGATCGCGATGCCACTGTTCCTGTCGCCGACTGCGCTTCAGCGGCTGTTCCATTGGCAGGGCGAGCGCGCGGTCGGCGCGGCGGCGGCGAAGTTCGGCACCTATTTTGGTATCTCGTCGCTCGCCACCGTCAGCATCGAGGAGATCGGGCGCACCGTCGCCGCGCCGAAGCTGTTCCAGCTTTATATCCACAAGGACAAGGGCCTCAACCGCGAGCTGATCGCGCGCGCCAAGGCGGCGGGGTTCGACGCGCTCGCGCTGACGGTCGATACGATCGTCGGCGGTAACCGCGAGCGCTGCCTGCGCACCGGCTTCACCTCGCCGCCGCGCCTGACCCCGGCGTCGGCGATCAGCTTTGCGCTCCACCCGCGCTGGACGTTCGACTATCTGTTCCGCGAGAAGTTCGCGCTGTCCAACCTCGACGGCCATGTCGCCGAGGGGTCGCAGGTCGCGATGTCGGTCGCCGATTATTTTACCCAGATGCTCGACCAGAACCTCGACTGGAAAATGGCCGAGGACATTCGCGCCGAATGGGGCGGCGAGTTCTGCCTCAAGGGGATCATGTCCCCCGGCGACGCCCGCAAGGCCGTCGACATCGGCGCGACCGCGATCATGGTATCGAACCACGGCGGGCGGCAGCTCGACGGCAGCCGCGCGCCGTTCGACCAGCTCGCCGAAATCGTCGACGCGGTCGGCGGCAAGCTCGACGTCATCTGCGACGGTGGCATCCGCCGGGGCAGCCACGTCCTGAAAGCCCTAAGCGTCGGCGCGAAGGCGTGTTCGGGCGGGCGGATGTACCTCTACGCGCTGGCGGCGGCGGGCCAGCCGGGGGTCGAACGCATCCTCGGCAAGCTGCGCGCCGAGATCGAGCGCGACATGAAGCTGATGGGGGTACGATCGGTGGCCGAGCTGTCGCGGGGCAATTTGCGGTGGCGGTGA
>JBBRQR010000324.1:0-2837 GCA_038226115.1 Sphingomonadales bacterium
AGAAGCTGGTTGCCCGCGACCGACTGCGGGCGGCGGCGCATGGCTCGATCGCAGTCTGAGACACGCTGGTTGCGCGGGGTGCGCCGCGCCGCTATAGCCTCGCGCCTTGCGTCGGGGCGTAGCTCAGCCCGGTAGAGCGCTGCCTTCGGGAGGCAGAGGCCGGAGGTTCGAATCCTCTCGCCCCGACCAGAGTAACGTCAGTCCCGGTGACGACAATGATGGCCGGAAGCGTTGCGCTTCCGGCCATTCGTCTGTTCGGACTATAGCGCGCGTCGGCCCTGGATCAGGTGGATGACGACCATGATCACCGCGAGCACGATCAACAGATGGATCAAACCGCCGGCGATGTGGAAGGCGAAGAAACCGCCGGCCCACAGGATGACGAGGACGAGGGCGAGGATCAGGAACATGACCGGTTCTCCTTGACGAGCGCGCGATATGAGCGCCGATGGACCGTTCAACGAGACGCCGCTGCCGTTGTTCCGCCACCGAACCGATGCCGCCGGGTCATGGCAGATCGAACACGAGCAGCTCAGCGTCGCCGTCGAGGCGGACCGCGGTTTCGTCGGTGACGCCCGCGCCATCACCCGCTGCCAGCGCGACGCCGTTCGCCGTGACGTCGCCGCGCACGACTTGCAGCCACACGCGGCGTCCGGCGGCGATCGTCAGATCGACAGGAGCGCCGTCACCCGATGTCGCCCGGTACAGCGTCGCGTCCTGATGGATGACGACCGCCCCGGCGTTCCGTTCGCGTGCGGCGAGCAGAGTCAGTCCGCCCGGCACCGGCGGCGGCAGCGTCACCTGCTCATACCCCGGCGGCAGCCCGCGGCGGTCGGGTGTGATCCAGATCTGGAACGAATGGATCGGCTCGGTCGCACTCGGGTTCATCTCGGCGTGGCGGACTCCGGTTCCGGCGGTCATCCGCTGGATCTCGCCGGGGCGGATGACGGTGGCATTGCCCATCGAATCGCGGTGCGCCATCGCCCCGCTGACGATGTACGAGACGATCTCCATATCGGCGTGGCCGTGCTCGCCGAAACCGGCCCCGGCGGCGATGTGATCCTCGTTGATGACGCGCAACGGGCCGAACCCCATGTGCGCGGGGTCGTGATAGTCGGCGAAGCTGAAGCTGAAGCGTGCGTCGAGCCAGCCGATGTTGCTGTGGCCGCGTGCGGCAGATGGGCGGACCATGATCATGTGAGCCTCCTGAGTTACTCCGGAGATGGGAACGCGCCATCGCGACGCAAGCGGCGGTGTCGCCAAAGCGTCACAGACTAGATGTAGTAGGCGGATAGAAATTCTTCGCAGGGGAAGTCCCATGGCGACCCATCCCTTGACCGCGCTCGCCCCCGGCTTGGCGTCGATCGCGGCGGCGCGTGCGGGCATGGCGACGGCATGGGCGGGGGACGACGACGGCGCGCCCAAACCCAAGCTTCGCTTTCGCACGGTGTGGATTTCGGACACCCACCTCGGCACCTCAGGATGCAACGCCGAATTGCTGCTCGATTTCCTCAAGTCGATCCAGCCCGAAACCTTGTATCTCGTCGGCGACATCATCGACGGCTGGCGGCTGAAGCGCGGCTGGTACTGGCCGCCGCGCCACAACGACATCGTCCGCCGCGTCCTCAAGCTCGCCAACAAGGGGACGCGCGTCGTCTATGTGCCGGGCAACCACGACGAGGTGCTGCGTGACTATGGCGGCCTCAGTTTCGGCGGCGTCGAAGTCGTGCCCGAGGCGATCCACGTCACCGCCGACGGCCGCCGGCTGCTCGTGCTCCACGGCGACGAATTCGACGGCGTCGTCCTGTATGCGCGCTGGCTCGCCTTCCTTGGCGACTATGCCTATGCCGCGCTGCTCCACCTGAACGTCGGCTTCAACCGCGTCCGCCGCCGCTTCGGTCTGCCGTACTGGTCGCTGTCGGCGCACATCAAGAAAAAGGTCAAGAACGCGGTGTCGTTCATTTCGCGGTTCGAGGAGGCGGTCGCCCATGCCGCGCGCGAACGCGGCGTCGACGGCGTCGTCTGCGGCCACATCCATTCGGCCGAAATCCGCGAGTTCGGCGGCGTCACCTATTACAATGACGGCGACTGGGTCGAAAGCTGCACCGCGCTCGTCGAACACGCCAACGGCCAGATGGAGATCGTCGACTGGGCAAAGCGCGTCGCCGCGCGCGGGACAACGGTCGAGCCCGAACTCGAGCTGGTCTGAAACGGTGGCACGCTGACGAAGTTCACACGAAGTTCACGCCCGCGACGGAAAATCATTTTCCTCTTCCGCCGCCGTTTCGTTGGGATCGGTCGTGATGCGTTCGCCGTTTTCATCGAAGCGCGGGCGCATCCGGATCGCGGCGATGAACTCCGCACGCGACATCGGCCTGCGCGGCGTTCCGTCGCCCTGCGCCTCCGGCACTTCGGGGTCGTCGCCCGTCGCGATCGCGGTGACATAGGCGGCGATGGCCGCAGCGTAAGCATGGCCGGGATCGATCACGCGCGCGGCACCGGCCGCGATTGCGACGGGTTTCAGATGGTCGAGCATCGCGACGAGCAGCCGGTCGCTATACCGCGTCCGCGTCGCGACGACTTCACCATGGTACAGATGCGACGTCGTCTCGCTGAAATCGATGCGGTCCATCGCGACATCGCGCAGCTTATAATACGCCATCGCGCTCGCAGAATGCCACGCGCGAGCGAAGGCGGCGTCGCGCGCCCGCAGCCGGTATACCGACGACGCCGATAATCCGACGCTGGTTGCCGCTCGCCCGATATGGCCGTGAGCGGCGAGCGCTTCGAGAAAATCGAGCTGACGCTCGCGGGTCCACCCGTCATGACGGACCGCC
>JBBRQR010000325.1:0-2816 GCA_038226115.1 Sphingomonadales bacterium
CCGCCGATCGCCGTCGCACCGATCGCCGTGCCGACGTTGACCCCGCCACGCCCGCCGCCGCCGCCTTCGCCGCGCGGCAGATAGCGCGCGATTTCCTCGGCGAGGTTGATGATCGGCATCGACTGGAGCCAGATTTTGCCGGGGCCGGTCAGGGTGGCGAGGAACAGGCCCTCGCCGCCGAACAGGATGTTGCGGAAACCGCGCATCATCTTGATGTCGATGTCGATCGTCGGTTCCTGCATCCCGATATGTCCGGCGTGGACGAACAGGCGCTCGCCCGGCGACAGCGTCTTTTCGACGACCTCGCCCGACAGGTCGAGGAAGACCATGCCCGGCCCGGTGACGCGCTGCATGACAAAGCCCTCGCCCGCGAAGAACCCCGCGCCGAGCCGCTGCTGAAACGCGATGTCGAGGGTCACGCTGCTTTCGGCGCACAGGAACGTCTCCTTGCGGCAGATGATCGACTGGCCGGTGACGAGCGTCATCGGCACGATCTGGCCGGGGAAGCGCGGGGCGAAGGCGACATAGCCGTCGTCGTCGGCAAGGAATTCGGTGATGAACAGCCCGCCGCCGCTGACCGCGCGCTTCAGCCCCGCGAACAGCCCGCCACCGGTGTGGGTGTCCATGCGGATGCCGTCGGACATCCACGCCATCGTCGCAGTCTGGCTGTACATCCGCTCGCCACGGACGAGGTCGATCGACACCGTCTGCATCGTCGTGCCGGTGATTGCATAGTGCATGAGAGGCTCCCTCGGTGCGTTAGTCAGCTATAGCAGGTTGCGGCGGCGCGGCAATGACCAAGCGTGATTGACTAGTAGGATTTTAACGGCGAGCGTCGGGCGTGGCGAGGAGAGCGGCGATGGGCGATGGCAGCGATTGGGAACGGATTGGGCCGACGGCAGCGGTCGGGTCGGGCGTGCGCCGTTTGCCTACACGCGCCGCGGGTGTACCGTTTTGGTTCGTGAAAGCCTACAGACCCCGGCGTGCGTATGGCTACTTTCATCAACTTTGGAATATTATTGCGCACTCCGAATTAGCCGTTCCGGTTATGCGGAGCGACGTCGGAGATGGTGCGGGCGGAGGGTTGTGCCGATGACGGGCGGGCGACGCGGCGGGCTTTCGGGGCTGCCGCCGGGGCGGGGCGGGCGGCGGCGCGGGCGGCATAGGAGCCAGCACGTTGGCGCTGCCACGCGGGCCCGTCGTCGTGGTGGAGCAGAGGGGGATCGAACCCCTGACCTCAGCAGTGCGATTGCTGCGCTCTCCCATCTGAGCTACTGCCCCACACGACGGAAGATGGCCCGTGTAGCGAGACGCGGGCGTCAGTGCAACGGCTTCATTGTCCGTGCGTCTGGGCGCCGTGCGTGATGACCGCGTCACCGGGCTGGAGATCGGCAATCGCGATATCGGGTTGATCCGCAAGCCTTTGATAAAGCGGACCGAAATCGGTATCGAGGGTCGTCCGCAGCAACTGTTCGAAGCTGTCGACGACGACGTAGAGCGCCTGATAGTCGTCGATCTTGTACGGGGTTCGCATGACGCGAGCGAGGTCGAAGCCGATCCGGTGCGGGGAAGGGTCGTCGAGCGCGAAGACGCTCTCGCCGTGGCTCGAGACGATGCCCGCGCCGTAAAGCTTGAGGTCGCCGTCGTGCCGGATCAGCCCGAACTCGACGGTGTACCAGTACAGCCGCGACAGCCGCTTGAGCGCGCCGAAGTCGAGGCTGCGCAAGCCGCCCGCGCCATAGGCCTGCATGTAATCGGCGAAGACCGGGTCGGCGAGGAGTGGGACGTGGCCGAAGACGTCGTGGAAGACGTCGGGGGCCTCGAGATAGTCGATCTGGTCGGGCGAGCGGATAAAGTTGCCCGCGACGAAGCGGCGCTCGCTCAGGTGGCGAAAGAAGACGTCGTCGGGGACGAGGCCGGGGACGGCAACGACCTGCCAGCCGGTCGCGGCGTCGAGACGCTCGCTCAGGCGGCGGAAGTCGGGAATGCCGCCGCCACCGAGGTCGAGCGCGCTCAGCCCGTGGAGAAAGGCGGGGTGGGCACGGTCGGCAAGCTGTGCCGACTGGCGGGCATAAAGCTTGTCCCACAGCGCGTGGTTGGCAGGGGTATAGTCGCTCCACCGCTGGTCGATCGTCCAGTCGGCGGCGGCATCGGTGGAGGGCGGGATCGCGGTCACCGGCCGATGCTAGCAGGGTATTGGATGCCCCGCGAGGATTCGAACCTCGATAAACGGAATCAGAATCCGTTGTCTTACCTTTAGACGACGGGGCAATGGCGAGGGACTTAGGGGGGCGGCCATGGGGTGTCAACGCCGCCACGCCCATGCTATGCCTCGGCCAAGTTCGGAGCACGGTGCCTCGCCGCTGCTTCCGTGAAGGCCAGTGATGACGATCGACTTCGCCCTTTCCGACGCAGTGCGCGTCCCTGCGCCGATCTATCGGCCCGTGCGGCGGACGTTCGGCGCACTCGATCTGGGAACCAACAACTGCCGCCTGCTGATCGCGCGACCCGGGGGACCGGCGGGCGAGTTCACCGTAATCGACGCCTTCTCGCGCGTCGTCCGCCTCGGCGAAGGGCTCGGCCAGACGGGTCGCCTGTCGGAAGCGGCGATGGACCGCGCCGTCCTTGCGCTGTCGATTTGCGCCGACAAGCTGGAGCGGCGTGGCGTCTCCCTGACGCGCAATGTTGCAACTGAAGCGTGCCGCCGCGCCGCCAACGGGCGTGAGTTCGTCGATCGGGTGTTCGAGGTGACCGGCATCGCGCTCGACGTCATCTCACCGGGTGAGGAGGCGCGGCTGGCGGTGCTTGGCTGCGCC
>JBBRQR010000326.1:0-2800 GCA_038226115.1 Sphingomonadales bacterium
AAGCCATCGAAGCCTATTGCTACGATTTGCTCGAGGAACTGCATGGCGGTTACGAAAACAACGACGGCGGTTTTGGCACGTTCGAATTTAACGTCGCCGCCGGGACGGTGCAGCTGACGCACAACGACCGGTTTACCGACTACAACACCACCGAACATAAGATCTGATCATGGCACACTGCTATTATCATTCACTGTCTTCGGTGAAAACCTGGGGCGGAAAGGTTGAGGACTATCAACCCCTCCACGACTGGTTCGATCAGTCCAAGGCCCATCACGCCGACTTTCGACATCGCGCACTCCGACACCATTCGGAAGGCATATTCATGCTCGAGACGATCTACGGGAACACGATCCTAAACAGCGACGGCCGCGTCGTTCCCGTCCGGCTGATCGGCGAGCAACACGTCCGCGAGGACCTCGGCCGCATCCCGTCGTGGTCAGACTGGGCAAAAACGATCCGGCCCGAGCCGTGGATGGGACGGGCGCAGCGGCTCGAGCAACGCCTCGACATTGAGGCCGCATAGCGGCTTCCCCTGCCAGCGACAGCCTGCCGTTGCGGTTCGACACTCTCCCCGACACCCAAAGGGGAGGCGGCGACGATCGAGGGAGCAACCCCCCGATCAGGAGCCCCGAGCATGACGACGAGCACAGATTGCGCGATCAAGATCCTGCGCGCGACGACCGAGATAGTCCGACGGTTACACCCGCAGATTGGCGCATCCTTCGGCTACATCGGCAACCTCGACCACCGCCGCGACGACCGCCAATGGTCGGTCTTCACCAAGCTGTCGAGCAACCCCGCACCAACCGCCTGCAACGTCATCTGGGGCCGCGTCGCAACCGCCGACCTCGGCGGCCTCGCGGTCGCTGCAACGCTCGGCGACGTCTTCGAATGGGCCGACCGCCAGTCGATCCTCCTCGCCGGCGGCAAGCTGTTCCTGGTTTGCCCGTCAAACTGGCTTCAACAGGAGATCGACTATGCCGCAAACTGGCCCGCGCGCATCCGCCTGGCGACCGGACTATGATCGTCGATATTCCGGGAACGCGGATCGACTGGGCGACGATCGGCGAATGGTGCGCCCGCGTCATGGACGCGGGCGGCAAGCTTCGCGCCTCGTCCGAGCATTATGGGCGACTGCGCGCCCTCTACCGATCGCTCACCGTCGACCGCGTGCGCCGGAGTTGTGACCGGCCCGGCCTGCTCCGCGCCGAGCAGATGTTCAACCTCGGCCGCTTCAACGCGGTCCCCAAGTTCCACGGCCTCGCCAGCGAGCTGTCGCGCGCCGAAATGGGCACGATGCTCGTCGAGCTGCGCAACCGACGCATCGCGCTCGCCAGCGGCCGTGCCTTCCTGCCACGGGCCAAGGGACCGCGGCTCGATCCGGCACAACTGACCGATGCCGCGCTCGACCGGCTCATCCAGACCCATGTCGATCTCGACCTGGTCGACCGGCTCCGCGCCGAACGCGAACTGCGCGCCGCCACTCCCGACTGACCCGGCCGCTACCCAGCACAAGCATTCGAAGGGGAGGGGGCGACGGGCGTGTGCGCCGGCAGCCCGCCGGAACCAGGAGACCAGCCATGCTCAAGACGATCCAGACCCGCGTCGCGCCGCAGATGCTCGCCAAGGTGACGCGGCTGTTCAACGGGACAGCGGCCGACATCCTGACCGAGCTTCTGCAAAACGCCCGCAGGGCCGGTGCCACGACCGTGCGGATCGACACGTCGCACGAAACATCGCCCGACGGCTGCACCGCGACGCTGCGCATCGCTGACGACGGCCACGGCATTGCCGATCCCGCGACCTTCCTCGCCCTCGGGAAGTCCGACTGGGATGCGGCGACGCTCGCCCGTGAAGACCCCGCCGGCATGGGCGTGTTCAGCCTCGCCGGACGCCGCGTCCACGTTTCGAGCAGAACCGCCGATAGCGGCATGGGGTGGTCCGCCGAAGTCCCGGCGACAGCATGGTCCTCGGGAGCCGCCATAGCCGTCGACGGCTGCGTCCGCCGCCGCGGCACGACGATCAGCGTCGACGTCCCGCACGACTGGCTCGCCGACATGGGCAAGCACGTCGAACGCGCGGCACGCTACTTTCCCCTCGCGGTCGTGTTCAACAACGAGCGTCAGAAGCGCGCCGACTTCCTCGACGGCGCCATTCACGTCGAACGCTTCGAGGGCGTGCGAATCGGCGTGTTTCACGCGCAGGGCCGTTCGCTCGTCCCTGATCCGACGATCAACTTCCACGGCCTGACCATCCGCCACGAACTGCCGCACCGGTTCGAGATCGGTCGCATCAAAACATGGATCGCGCGTGTCGACATCGACGACTGCCCGGCGCTGCAGCTGACACTGCCGGCGCGCAAGGAACTGGTCGACAGTCCCTTTCTCCCGCGCCTTGCCGAGGCCGTCCAGAAAGCACTCTACCGTGCTATCATGCAAGCACCCAATCACCGGCTCGGCTTCGCCGACTGGCAACGAGCGGCCGATCTCGGCATCGCTCTGCCGGAGGCGGCGCGCGGCCTCGCATCGTTCGTTCCGGCAACCGCGGATAGCGGCCTTGGCCGGGGCTACACCGCCGAGCAGAGGACCGAGGACGGCCTCATCATCATCGGCGATTATGACGCGCCCTACGAGCAGAGCCTCGCCCGCGCGATCAAGGTGAGCAACACAAACCTTGGCGCACGTCTCGTCCGTGCCGTTCCCGACCTGACAGGATATCGCTGGTACGACGACCTCGCCGGCGTTGCGAAACTGCACTTCGTCGTCGCCGCCGGCGACAAGATCACCACAGTGGGGGA
>JBBRQR010000327.1:0-2794 GCA_038226115.1 Sphingomonadales bacterium
CACACCGGCTTCGGCGGCGACGTGCGCAAGGCCTGGGACGCTCGCAAGCAGACGCTCGCCGACATGGGCTATGTCCGCGATCTTGGCGGCGGCCAGTTCCGCGCGCCAACCGACCTGATCGAAAAACTGGAAAGCGCCGAAATCAATCGCTCGGGCAAGAAGTTCGCGGCGGAGCGCGGTCTCGACTGGCAGCCAACCGGAATCGGCGACCGAGTATCGGGCAAGCTCGTTGGACAGGCCCAGCTCAGCAGCGGGCGGTTCGCCATGATCGACAACGGCCTGGGATTCCAGCTTGTCCCGTGGAACGACACGCTCGCCAAACGTCTCGGCCAGCAGGTTGACGGCATCCCCATGCCCGGCGGCGGCATCGACTGGACGCTCGGACGTTCGCGTGGAATTGGGCTTTGATCATACTGTACGCCAAGGACACCCCAAGAGAGGCGGACGCATGGGATTTCTGATCGTATTCCTTGGTGCAGGACTCGGCGGAGCCATGCGGCACGGCATGAACATGGCGGCGGCGCATCAGTTCGGTGCGACGTTTCCCTACGGCACCTTGATTATCAACGTGTCGGGGTCGTTCATGATGGGCTTAGTCGTCGAATATTTCGCGCTAAGGGGCCATCTTCCCCAAGACTGGCGGTTGTTTCTGACGACAGGTGTGTTGGGCGGTTTCACGACCTTCTCTGCTTACTCGCTCGAAGCCGCTCTGCTCTACGAGCGAGGTCAGCTCGCCTCTGCCGCAGCCTATGTGGTCGGGTCCGTCATCCTCGCTATCGGCGCGCTGTTTGCTGGTCTGGCGATCACACGGGGCATCGGGAATCTCTGAATGGAGATGGACGATCAGGTTCCCGCGCTCCGTCGCGTCGTGCGGCTCGTTGCGCTGTTCAACCTTGGCTACTTCGGGATCGAGTTCGCGGCGGCTACCGCCATCGGCTCGGTGTCGCTGTTCGCCGACTCGATCGACTTTCTTGAGGACGCCTCGGTCAATCTGCTAATCCTGATCGCGCTCGGCTGGTCCGCCAGACGCCGGGCGCAGATCGGCATGGCGCTCGCCGCCATCCTGCTCGTTCCCGGCCTGGCAACGCTTTGGACCGCCTGGGAAAAGTTCGCCGAGCCGATCGCGCCGGAGCCAATCGCATTGACCATCGCCGGGACTGGCGCGCTCGTCGTCAACCTGACATGCGCAATGATGCTTGCTCGCCATCGCCACCATAGCGGCAGTTTGACCAAGGCGGCGTTCCTATCGGCGCGCAACGACGCCTTCGCCAATGTCGCAATCATTGCCGCCGGACTGGTCACGGCGGGGTTTTGGCGATCGGCTTGGCCAGACCTGATCGTCGGCCTCGCCATCGCGCTAATGAACGCCGGCGCCGCCCGCGAAGTCTGGCAAGCGGCCCGCAATGAGCGGCGAGCGTCGGCTTAGGAGCCGAGCAAGCCCGTCATCAGCGCGGTCTTAATCATCAGCATCATGGTCGCCACCATCGTCCGAACCACGCCGACGGTCGCCTTCTTGAGGTAACGCACGCCGAGCCAGGCGCCCGCGAACGCGCACAGCGTTCCCACGGCGACCAGCGCCCAGCCGCGACCGCCGAATGCGGTGTCCGCCGCCCCGAAGTTTGCCGCATAAGTCGGCAGGCGGGCCAGGTCGATCAATATGGCGATGAGGACGCCGGTGGCGATGAAGCGGGCGGGGTCGAGACCGGACCTCAGCAGGAACATCGACCGAAAGGCCCCCTGCTGCCCGGTCAACCCACCGATGAAACCCGTGATGACCCCGCCGAGCGGCATGAGACGTGGCGGTGCGGCGAGGCGCTGGAACCACGGCTGGAGTTCGAGGATCGCGAACAGCACCATCAGCGCGCCGATGGTCGAACCCGCCGCCGTCGGGCCATAGTCGCGGTCGAACGCTGTCCATGTGAACAGTCGCGCCGTGCTTCCCAGCTTCGCCAACAACCACGCCCCAAGGATGGCGGAGGGGATGGCGGGCAGTCCGAAACGGATGACGGTTTTCCAGTCGGCTTGCCGGTGCAGCAGGCCGCCCTTGAACAGATTGTTGAGCAGGTGGACCGCGCCCGTCGCCGCCACCGCGACAGGCACCGGGAAGAACAGAGCGAACGCGGGTAGCAGCACCGTCCCGAGGCCGAAACCCGAATACAGGGTCAGGCCGGAAGCGAGGAATGCGACGAGGCCGACAATGACAAAATCCAATTGGCCCCCTTCGCGACACTCGCGTTGTCCGCTCCGTCCTTTGTGAAAGCAAAGCGCGCCGAGAGCCAGCGGTCTTGCGTTTAGACCCATAGAGTGGTACACAGCCGTCTTGGAGCCGTGGAATGATCGTGAGCTTTCGGGATGATTGGTTGCAGGCGTTCTTCGTCGATGACGTTCGGTCCCGCAAAATCCCGTCCGACCTCGAAGGCCGGTTGTTCCGCAAGCTCCAGATGATCGACGATGCGACGACGGATCAGGATTTGCGCGTTCCGCCCAGCAACCACTTCGAGAAGTTGCGCGGCAATCTGGACGGCCATCATTCGATCCGCGTCAACAAGCAGTGGCGGCTGATCTTCCGGTGGGATGGCAGCCGGGGTGAAGCAAGCGGCGTCTATCTGGACGACCATAGCTACGATTGAGGTGAACCGATGTTGATGACCAAGCGCAAGCCCGCGACCGTCAGCGAGATTCTGGTCGAGGAGTTCATGGAGCCGATGGGGCTGACCCAGGCGGCGCTGGCCGAGGCGATGGGCGTGCAGCGCAAGCACGTCAACGAGCTGTGCAACGACCGCCGCAACGTAAC
>JBBRQR010000328.1:0-2792 GCA_038226115.1 Sphingomonadales bacterium
ATCCGAAGGCGTGGACGATGGCGCTGACGGCCGCCTCGGCATATCTGCCCGCCAACGACCGGATCGCCGGGCTGCTCACGATCGCGTTGGTGTTCGGCTTGATCAACCTGCCGTCGGTCGGGGTCTGGGCGCTGATGGGCGAATCGCTCCGCCGGTTCCTCGCCGATCCGCGCCGCCTGCGTGCGTTCAACATCGTCGCCGCGCTGACGCTGGTCGCGACGCTCTACCCGGTCGTCGCGGGGTCGCCCTGACCGGCCATTCGCGGTAAGGCCGGGCATGATCCGCCCCGCCACTGCCGCCCCTGTGACCGAGGCCGAAGCCTTTCTCGCCGCGCACCCGCAGGTCGCGTTCGTCGATCTGATGTACACCAATCTCGCCGGGGTCGCGCGCGGCAAGCGGTTGCGGCGGCACGAGGTGGTCGCCGCCTATGCCGAGGGGCGTTACCTGCCCGGATCGGTGCTGGTGGTCGACATCACCGGCCTTGATATCGCCGAGGCGGGTGACATCTGGGCCGACGGCGACGCCGACCGGCTGGCGTGGCCGGTCGCTGGCAGCCTTGCGCTAACGCCGTGGCAGGGGGCCGACAGCGCGACCGCGCTGCTCGCGATGCACGAGCTCGACGGGCGGGCATGCGCCCTTGATCCGCGCGCGATCCTCGCCCGCGTTCTCGACCGCTTCACCGCCGACGGACTGACCCCGGTCGTCGCGTGCGAGCTGGAGTTCTACCTGATCGACGCCGCCCGGACCGCCGATGGCCTGATCCAGATCGCCCCCGGCCCCGACGGCCGCCGCGCCCCGCACAGCCAGGTCTATGGCATCGCCGAACTCGACATGGCGAGCGCGTTCCTGCGCGATCTATGGGCGGCGTGCGATGCCATGGCCGTCCCGGCGGGGGCGGCAATCGCCGAATATGCCCCTGGCCAGTTCGAAATGACGCTCGCTCACCGCACCGCGCTCGCCGCGTGCGACGATGCCGTCCGCTTCAAGCACGCCGCGAAGGGGGTCGCCGCCGCCCACGCCCGCGCCGCGACGTTCATGGCCAAGCCGTTTGCCGACCGTTCGGGCAGCGGGCTGCACGTCCATGTCAGCGTCGACGACCACGATGGCCGCAACATCTTCGCCGCCGAAAGCCTGAGCGGGACGACGGCGATGCGCCACGCGATCGGCGGCGTCACGGCAGGGTTGGCCGATGGCATGGCGATCTTCGCCCCGAACGCCAACAGCTACCGCCGCTTTCGCCGCAACAGCTATGCCCCCGTCCGCGCCGGGTGGGGCCTCAACAACCGCACCGTTCCGGTCCGCGTCCCCGCCGGACCAGCGGCGTCGCGGCGGTTCGAACACCGCGTGTCGGGGGCCGACGCCAACCCGTATCTCGCCGTCGCGGCGGTCCTCGCCGGGGTTCACGATGGGCTGATGCGCCGCGCCGATCCCGGGCCACCGACGATCGGCGACGGCTATGACGACGACGCTGCACATCGCGGCGGCAAGGTCGGCGAACGCCTGCCGACCGACTGGGCTTACGCGATCGAACGGCTTGCCCGCTCGGCGACGTTGCGCGACTATCTCGGTGCGGAGGCGGTCGAGATGTTCGCCACCGTCAAACGCGTCGAGCACGACCGCTACACCTCGGTCGTGACCGCGCTCGATTATGATTGGGTGCTGCGCTCGGCGTAACCGGCGTCCGCAGCACGGCGAATACACGGCAATCAGGGGAGAGACCGATGGACGTCCTACGCACACCCGACGACCGCTTTGCCGCGATGCCCGATTTCCCCTTCGACCCGAGTTACGCAACCGTCATTGCCGCCGACGGCACCGCGCTGCGCCTCGCGTATATCGATTTCGGCCCGCGCGACGGGTCGCCGGTGCTGCTGATGCACGGCGAGCCGAGCTGGTCGTACCTGTATCGCCACTTCATCGCCCCGCTCGCCGCCGTCGGACACCGCGTCATCGCCCCCGACCTGATCGGCTTTGGCCGCTCGGACAAGCCGGCGGCGCGCACCGACTATACCTACGAGGGCCACGTCGACTGGATGACTCAGTGGCTCGACCAGCTCGACCTGACCGGCATCACGCTGTTTTGT
The DNA here is from genome assembly GCA_038226115.1 of Sphingomonadales bacterium. Lineage (GTDB taxonomy): Bacteria > Pseudomonadota > Alphaproteobacteria > Sphingomonadales > Sphingomonadaceae > Polymorphobacter_B. Next base: position 2,085 of record JBBRQR010000328.1, read on the forward strand.
CAGGACTGGGGTGGGCTGATCGGCCTCCGCCTCGTCGCCGCGCAGCCCGATCGCTTCGCGCGTCTGGTGATCGCCAACACGGGCCTGCCGATCGGCACCGGCTGGTCCGAAGGTTTCGCCGCATGGCTTAAATACAGTCAGGAAGTCCCCGAATTTCACATCGGCGGCATCGTCAACGGCGGCTGCGTCCGGACATTGTCGCCCGGCGAGATCGCCGCCTACGACGCCCCCTTCCCCGACGAGACGTACAAGGCGGGCGCGCGCCAGTTTCCGGCGCTCGTCCCGGTTACCCCGGAGCACGCGTCGGTCGCCGAGAACAAGGTGGCGTGGGCGGCGCTCGAACGCTTCACCCGCCCGGTCGTGACGTGCTTCAGCGACCATGACGCCGTCACCAAGGGCGGCGAGCGTGTGTTCAAGGACCGCATTCCCGGTGCGACCGGCCATCCGCACCGGATCGTCGCGGGGGGCCATTTCCTGCAGGAAGATTGCCCGGCGGAATTGGTCGACATCATTCTGGGGCGCTGAGGGGAAATTAGGGGGCGATAAGAAACCATTTTCCTACAACTCATTGATTGGATTATCATCTTCCCATTATGACCCGCAGCGCCTCGTCTTTTTATCCTCGGCCAGATTTTCCGCCCGCGCATCGCCGACCCAGGAAATGAATTTTCGGCGCGGGCGTGAACTTCGTGTGAACTTCGCCTTTCG
>JBBRQR010000329.1:0-2787 GCA_038226115.1 Sphingomonadales bacterium
CCGCTGGAAATCTCGATCACCCGCATGGCCGCGACCACCGAAGCCGACGCCGAGGCGAAAGGCGGCCGCACGATGGGCCGCAAGCATATCGTCCCCTATGGCCTCTACCGCGTCCACGGCTATGTCTCAGCCCCGCTCGCTTCGCATCCGGTCAAGGGCACCGGCTTCTCCGACGCCGACCTCGCGCTGTTGTTCGAGGCGTTGGGCAACATGTTCGACCACGACCGCTCGGCGGCGCGCGGCGAGATGGCGACGCGTCGGCTGATCGTCTTCCGCCACGCCTCGGCGCTCGGAAACGCCCAAGCGCAATCGTTGTTCGACCGCGTCACGACGCAGCGCGTCCACAAGGGTTCGGTGCAGGAGATCGGGGCGATTGCGACCGACAACTGGCCCCCGGCGCGGACGTGGAGCGACTATCAAGTGAGCATTGACCGAGAGAACCTACCTGTCGGCATCGAGATCATCGAGCCGATGTGATCGTCGGCGCGCCGGCCCCCGAGATCGAGGACGCGCTGATCCCGCTGTCGGCGTTGCAGCACCAGCTGTTCTGCCCGCGCCAGTGTGCGCTGATTCATGTCGAGGGGCTGTGGGCCGAGGACGGCGCGACGGCGGCGGGCCGTATCCTGCACGAGCGTGTCGACGGCGGCAAACCCGAGCGACGCCCCGGCATGCGGACGCTGCGCGGTCTTGCAATCCGCTCGCTGGCGCTCGGCGTCGTTGGCAAGGCCGATGTCGTCGAATTGTCGGGGACGCCGCCACGTCCCTATCCGGTCGAATACAAGCGCGGCCGCCCGAAAGCGCACCGTGCCGACGAGGTCCAGTTGTGTGCGCAGGCGATCTGTCTCGAGGAGATGTTCGGCGGCGCGGTGGCGGAAGGCGCGCTCTACTACGGCACCACCCGCCGCCGCCTCGCGGTACCGATGGACGTCGATCTTCGCGCCCTGACGGCGCGCGTCGCCGCGGACGCGCGCACGATGATCCACTCGGGCATCACACCCGCGCCGATTTACCGGCCTGCCGCGTGCGACCGCTGCTCGATGATCGAATTGTGCTGCCCACACAGCCTCGAAAAACCGCCAAACGTGGCGGGCTGGCTGGCTGCGCAACTCAAAGTCAGCGAACGGTTCTGATCCGGTGCGCCAACTCCTCAATACCATCTACGTCACCATCGACGATGCCTGGCTGAAGAAGGACGGTGCCAATATCGTCGTCGAAGCCGGGGGCACCGAGCGCGGGCGCGTGCCGCTTCACATGATCGAGGGGATCGTCGGGTTCAATCGCCCTGGCGCATCGCCCGCGCTGCTCGCCGCCTGCGCCGAGGCGGGGATATGCGTCAGCTTCCTCGATCCCAACGGACGCTTCCTTGCGCGCGTCGAGGGTCGGCGCTCGGGCAATGTCCGTCTGCGCCGCGCCCAGTACCGCGCCGCTGACGACCCCGCGCGCGGCGTCCCGATCGTGCGCGGCATCGTTGCCGCCAAGGCTGCCAACCAGCGCACCGTGCTGCGCCGCGCGCTCCGCGACCACGGTGACACCCTGCCCGAAGAATCGCGCATCGCGCTGGCCGTTGCCGAACGTCGCCTCGGCGGTCTTGCCAGCCGGACGCTGCTGCCGGTTGCTATCGATGTGCTTCGCGGGCTTGAGGGTGAGGCGGCCGCGGGCTATTTCGGTGTCTTCGACACGCTGATCCTCAACGAGGGAAGCGACTTTCGCTTTACCGGTCGATCGCGTCGCCCGCCACTCGACCGCATCAATGCGCTCTTGTCGTTTCTCTATGCGATGCTCGGTCACGACTGCCGCTCGGCGTGTGAAGCCCACGGCCTTGATCCGCAGGTTGGCTTCCTCCACGCCGACCGACCCGGGCGCGCAAGTCTGGCGCTCGACCTGATGGAGGAATTGCGGCCTGTCCTTGCCGACCGCCTGGCGCTCAGCATGGTTAATCGGCGGCAACTCGTGGCTGCCGACTTCGTCGTCGAGGCTTCGGGCGCGGTCACGCTGACCGACGCCGCCCGCAAGCGCGTCTTGGTCGCTTGGCAGGAACGCAAGCGCGAGGTAATTCGTCATCCCTTCCTCGGCGAGACGATTGCTTTCGGTCTCGTCGCGCATGTCCAGGCGCAGTTGCTCGCCCGCCATCTGCGCGGCGACATCGACGGCTATCCGCCGTTCATCTGGCGGTGAAGCGATGCTGATACTGGTCGCCTACGATGTCCGCACGGTGACGCCGGCGGGTCGGCGGCGGTTGCGGCGGGTGGCTCGCGCCTGTCTCGACTTCGGGCAGCGCGTCCAGAATTCAATATTCGAGTGCGAGGTCGATCCCGCGCAATGGACCGCGCTGCGGGCAAGGCTTGTCGGCGAGATCGATCCGAGCGAGGATAGCCTGCGGTTTTATCGACTCGGTGCCGACAGTCGCCGCAAGGTGGAGCATGTGGGGAGTAAGGCAACCCTCGACCTCGAGGGACCGCTAATCTTCTAGCTTCTGCCGCCTCGCGGACGTCGAATAACCATGAGCCGCTTCGCGGGTTCGCGCGCTCAGGAGAACGATTTAATCCAATCTGTTATCAGGCGAGCACCCGCTCGGCGCTGTAAATCGTAGCGTGCTACGGCGACGTTCGCGCAAGTCGCCCGATATGTTGTTCTTTCTCATTGTGATATTCCATAAGGGGTCGCCCCCTCACGGGGGCGCGGATCGAAACCACGACCGTTCCTTGCAGGCGCGCAGGTCGTTGGTCGCCCCCTCACGGGGGCGCGGATCGAAACGGGCATCGAGCACGGCGCTGACGGCACCATTCG
>JBBRQR010000330.1:0-2767 GCA_038226115.1 Sphingomonadales bacterium
CGGCGCCACCACAGTACATAACCTCGCCTACGCCCAGCGCCTCGGGCTCTGGGGCGGCGAGGATTTTCCGTTTGTGACGCGCAGCGAGTTCGTCGAGGCAATCGAAGCCGGCGGCGTCGCGGCAATGGAAGTGCTCGCCCGCGATATGAAAGCGCTTGGCCTCTATACTGCCCGCTCCCTTTCCTATGAGGGTGTCGCCTACGAATTGCTCGAGCACCATCTGACCGACGAACAGATCCGCATCTACGATGCCTATGCGGGGGGCTTCTCGATCATTCATAACAATCTTGAAGCGGCCATGCGGGCGGCAAACATTACGGGCGACACGGGCACGCTCAACGCGCAGGCAAAATCCGCGGCCAGATCCGCGTTCGAATCGGCAAAACAGCGCTTCTTTAATCATCTCATCACGGCGATGAAGACGCCGTCGCTGATCGCGTCCGTCGAGCGGGATCTCGGGGACGGCCATGCCGCCGTGATCCAGATCGTTTCGACCGGCGAGGCGTTGATGGAACGCCGTCTTGCCGAAATCCCAACGGAGGAATGGGGCGACGTCCAGGTCGACATTACCCCTCGCGAATATGTGCTGGATTATTTGGCACACAGCTTTCCGACCCAGCTCTACGAACCGTATACCGATAGCGAAGGTAATTTGTCGTCGCGTCCGGTCTATCGTGACGGGCAGCCGGTGCATTGCCGGGACGCCGTCGTGCGTCGCGATCGCTTGATCGAGAAGCTGGCGTCATTGACGCCGGTCCATGGGGCGCTCGACCAGATCGTGCAGCGCTTCGGCACCGACATCGTGGCCGAGGTGACGGGGCGCTCCCGCAGGATTGTCCGCAAGCGCGGGGGTGATGGCGTCGATCGCTTGGTCGTCGAGAACCGCGCCGGCTCCGCCAACCTAGGCGAGACCCAGGCGTTCATGGATGACGTCAAGCGCATTCTCGTCTTTTCCGACGCCGGCGGCACCGGGCGTTCCTATCACGCGGACCTCGCGGCAAGGAACCGAAGGCTGCGCGTGCATTACCTGCTCGAAGCCGGATGGAAGGCCTATGCCGCGATCCAGGGATTGGGTCGCACTAATCGCACCAACCAGGCGCAACCGCCGCTGTTTCGGCCCATTGCGACCAACGTGAAAGCCGAAAAGCGCTTTCTCTCGACCATCGCGCGTCGTCTCGACACGTTAGGCGCCATCACCAAGGGACAGCGTCAGACCGGCGGGCAGGGCCTCTTCAGGCCTGAAGACAATCTGGAGAGCCACTACGCGCGGGATGCCTTACGCCAGCTCTATGTTCTGCTCGTTTCCGGCAAAGTCGCGGATTGCTCGCTGGGAGTGTTCGAGGATGCGACCGGGTTGAAACTTATCGACTCGAACGGCATCAGGGATGATCTGCCGCCGATCACGACGTTCCTCAATCGCCTGTTGGCGCTGACCATCGATCTCCAGAACATCCTGTTCACCGCGTTCGAGCGATTGCTGACGGCCCGGATCGAGGGCGCCATCACGTCCGGCACATATGATGTCGGGCTGGAGACGCTGACGGCCGAAAGCTTCGTGGTCGTCGGCCGGCAGACGATCTACACCCATCCCGGCACGTCTGCCGAGACACGGTTGCTGACCATTACCCAGCGCGAGCGTAACCGGCCGGTCACATCAGATGAGGCGCTGGCGCGGCTCTCCGATCCCCGGTCGGTTCCTCTGGTCAACAGCCAGTCGGGCCGCGCCGCCTTACAGGTTCCGGCCCGGAGCCTCATGCTAGACGATGGCGAGGTCGAACGCCGGGTTCGCCTTATCCGCCCGATGGAGCACCTGACCATCCCGCTGGCAATGATGCCGCAGACCAACTGGCGGGAAGTCGACCGCGACAGCTTTGCCCGCGCCTGGGCGACCGAAGTCGCCGAGGTTCCGGAGTTCACGGTCGGCGAAATCCATATCGTTGCAGGCTTGCTGTTGCCGATCTGGAAGCGCCTGCCGAAGGAGTCGACGCGGGTGTACCGGCTCCAGACCGACAGCGGCGAGCGGATTATCGGCCGTAAGGTGTCGCCCGCATGGGTTGCCAGCTCGCTGGAAGCCGGGACGTCCAATCTTTCGCCAGACGACGCCTTCGCCGCGCTGATCGATGGCAAGACCATCCTCGATCTCGCTGGGGGTCTTCAGGTCAGGCGCGTCCGTGTGATGGGTGCGAACCGGATCGAATTGACTGGCTTTACCGAGCCGATGCGGGATCGCTTACGCGCCTACGGCCTGTTCGGTGAGATCATTTCGTGGAAGCTGCGTTTCTTTGTCCCCGTGGATGCGACCGGTCCTGCGATTCTCGCCAGGGTGCTGGAGTGCTATCCGATTGCGCGCGTCGCCGACCGGGCGGCGGCGTGACATGCCGCGCAACGCGGCAGACTTGGCACATCGCCTCGCGCGTGAGGCCGAGGCGGTGTGTCGCCATTATCTCTCCAACGGCCGTCGCGTCGGTAATTACTGGCAGGTCGGCGACGTCAGAAACACGGCGGGCCGATCGATGTTCGTCCGCCTGAAGCCGAAAGGCCCTAGCGGTCGCCCGGCGGGCAAATGGACCGAATATGTTGCGGCAAGAGTTATGTTGCGGCGCTGCGATTGGGCTCTGTCGCACGCCCGATCGTCGGCTTCTACGCAACATAATCTCAGGGCGCGGGGGTTTGCGTGATGCCCCGCGACGCTTCCGAACTGGCGCGTCGCCTCGCCCGCGATGCCGAGGCGGTCTGCCGCCATTACCTGTCGAACGGGCGGCGCCAG
>JBBRQR010000331.1:0-2749 GCA_038226115.1 Sphingomonadales bacterium
GCAAACCCCGCCCCGGCGCGGACCAGTCCGGCGTCACCGCGCGCGCCTAACGCGAGGCCAAGGCTATCGAGGAGGATCGATTTTCCTGCCCCGGTTTCGCCGGTCAGAACGCCGAGCCCGGCAGGAAAGTCGAGCCGCAACGACTCGATCAGAACGACATCGCGAATGTCGAGCGCGGTCAGCATGAAGTCACGCGGCGCAGCGACGTTACCGGGGTCACGCGCCGGAACCCACGACGGATCAGGCGGCCTTCTTACCGATCAGCCCGTAGCTGCGGTCGTACCACTTGGATCCCGGATAATTGTAATTGAGGACGGCGGCCGACTTTTTCGCTTCCTCCGGCACACCGAGCGCAAGGTAGCATTCGACCAGCCGATGGAGCGCCTCAGGCGTGTGGCTTGTCGTGTTGTAGCTGTCGACAACAGTGCGAAAGCGAATGACGGCGGCAAGGAACTGTTTGTTCGACTGATAGAAGCGTCCGACCTCCATCTCCTTGCCGGCGAGGTGATCGCGGGTCAGATCGATCTTTAGTCGTGCGTCGGCGGCATATTCGGTGGTGGGATAGCGGCGGATCAATTCCTGCAGCGCATCCAAAGCCTTACCCGTGGTCTTCTGGTCGCGATCGACCGAGGCGATCTGCTCGTAATAGCTTACGGCGATGACATAATAGGCATAAGGCGCTTCACGGCTGCCGGGGTGGAGCGCGAGGAACCGCTGTGCCGACAGGATCGCTTCGGAGTAATTCTGGCTAACGTAATAACTGTACGCGCTCATCAACTGGGCGCGGCGAGCCCACACTGAATAAGGATGCTGGCGCTCGACCTCATCAAACTGCGCGGCGGCGAGCTTATAGTCGTGACGGCGGAGCGTGATAAGCGCGGACGTGTAGAGCGTATCGACGTCGCGCGCGACGTAGGGCCGATCCTTCTTCGCCTTGGTCGACGCACACCCCGACACGATGACGGTCAGGCCGACGAGCGGCAGGAGAAGGGTACGCAGCAAGCGGGAACGCATCATGGCCGCACCCTTAGCCGATGGTCGACGGAGTGCCAAGCGGGGGCCGACCCGTCCGCACCTCGGCAATCGCCGCCGCAATCGCATCGGGCCGGTCGTGCGGGATCAGGTGTCCGGTCGCCGTCACCGTGCGCCGGACGCCGATCGTCGAGCGGTCGGCGAGTTCCTGATGAAGGCCGCTCCAAACGCGGTCAGCAAAACGGCGCGGGCCCTCGGGCAGTGCGGCATTGGTATCACCCGCCGTCAGGACGATCAGCGGGAGCGCACCGTAATTCGCCCGCCCCGCCGCGACTTCGTCGGATGTCGCGCCCCACAATGTTTCGATCTCCGACACCTCGGTCGCCCATGTCGCGAGCGGCGTCGCAGCGTCGCACTTCGCGAGGTTCGGGTTGGGGGACGGTAGGCGGTGTGCCATCGCGGCGGCGAGGCAGCGTGCCGACCGGTCCCGCAGCCCCGCGATGCTGCCGGCCCCCGGCCCGTACATCGCGCTCAACCGCTTATCCTGAAATTCGACGCTGGGGTCGACGAGGACCATCCCGACGATATCGGACGGACGGCGATCGGCGAACAGGCGAACATACAGCCCGCCTGCCGAATGGCCGACAACGACGAATGGCCCGGCGATCTTCGCTGCACGCAGGCCGTCGTCGAGGTCGCGCGCGATCGCGGCGCCGTCGCGCGGCATTGGGCCAGGATCGCTCAGTCCCAGTCCTGCGCGATCGTAGCTGCACACACGGGCGGTGGCGGCGACGAGCGGCTGAACGCGGCTCCACGCCAGCGACGACGCCGACCAGCCGCCTTCGAGCACGACAGTTGGTGCGCCATGGCCAGAGCAGCGAAAGGCGAGGTGTCGACCGTCGGGCAAACGGGCGAAGGTGATGGCGGCGTCGCAGCCGGGCGCAGCCAACGCGCATCCGGCCAGCGCCACAGCGGCAAACCAAAGCGCGTATCGTCCGCGGCGGGCGAGTGTCGACGCCCGACGGTGGCTCATACCGCGCTCATGCGCCCGGCGTTGGGATCACGAGCGGAAATACGGCACCACCTCACCCTGCTGCTTGATGGTGATCGGGTTGCCGTAGCGGTCCTTCGACCCAGCAACTGTCAGGCGGACCCAACCTTCGGACACACAATATTCATCGACGTTGGTCCGCTCGACGCCCTTGAAGCGGATGCCGATGCCGCGCCCCAAGTGCGCCTCATTGTAATGCGGGCTCGACGGATTGTTCGACAAGCGATCGGGGGGCGTGTCGGTGACGTCGACCGCTGCTTCGGTGTCGGCGTCATCGGGGGCGGGAGCATCGGTGGTTGGTTCGGTCATGGCGGCCTTCGTGCGGGAAAAGGATGACGCGGCGTGATAGCCACTCGCGCGGCGATGCGCTACCGTCACGCCATGGCCGAAGATTTCGTTCGTCACAAACAGGCGTGGACCAGCGACGAAGTCGCCAAGCTGCGCCGCTTCGCCGAAAAGGGCATGGCCGTCCGCGCGATCGCCAAGGCGCTGACCCGCAGCGAGGAATCGGTTAAGGCAAGAGCGAAGGAAGATTCGCTCAAACTTGCGAAGTTGCGGTAGCGGTCAGCCGCGGAGTGCCGTCGTGTGGAGATGCTCCCACGGTCCGTCGAGATACCGCCAGACATCGACACCGACGACATCGAAAGACCATTGCTCGAACCGTTGCGTCAGGTCGGCCAGCGTCGCGCGGGCTTCGGCAGCGGTCACCTTGTTTTGGATCGTGAC
>JBBRQR010000332.1:0-2714 GCA_038226115.1 Sphingomonadales bacterium
AGCACGACACCGCCGACGGCGATGCCCAGCCGCACCGCGACGTCGAGACTGACCGTCGCTCCCATCGAATGCCCGGCGAGGATCAGCCGACGGGCAGGCGGCAGCGTCGTGAGAAGTGCGACAAGGTCATCGCCGTAGCCACTCCAGTCGCTTAGCGTCGCCGCGTCGGCGGCCAGCATCGTCGCCCCGTGGCCGCGCGCATCGCTCGCGACGACATTCACATAAGGCGTAAGGCGATCGAACAACGGGCGGTAGAGCGCCGCGCACATCCCCGTCGCATGGGCGAAATGAACGAGCGGAGCGTCGGCACCGGCGGCGAACGATTCGATCGTGGCGATCATTCCGGCGGCGATTGGGCGATGATTGGCGTTCATCCCCCGCCTCTAGCGTGCCCGATCAGGGGTGCCTATGCTCCTAGCCCAGATGAGCAGCGCTGGACGAGTTGCGGGCTGGCCAGTTCTGCGCGGCGGTGCGACGCCGACGCCGCTTTCTCAGGCGATCGCGGCAACCCGCCGCCGCAGTGCTGCGCCCGTTAACCCAAAGCCTGCGATCAGCAGGCTCCATGCGGCGGGTTCGGGGACGGCGGAGGGTACGGTGTCACTGGTCACGACATTGTCGACCGAAAATCGCGCGCTGCCCGCCGACGAATAGATCGCGACTTCGTTACCCCCGGAATAAGCGAAGCCGAGATGCTCCCACTGGCCGATCTTGGTCGTATGAACAAGATTCTGGGTGTAGCCGAAGCTGTTGGTAGCGATCAGCTGCGCCACGCCCGACGTGACGAAGAAGTCCGCCGAAACATAGTTGAACGATGCGATCGGATATTGGAAGATGCCGTTATCGCTCTGTTCGGCATCGATCGACAGCATGAATGCGCCGCCGGGTTGTAGCGTGTCGGTCGAAGCAATCCGCGTCGTGGTCGTCGTCCCCGCCGAATTATTATGCGTCGACCACGCCGTCGCGGTCGAGGCGCCATAACCGTTATACCCCGTCAACGACGAGGTCCCGGCAACCCCCGCTTCGAAACCGCCGTTGATGACTTGGGCCGAGGCGGGAACCGCTGCGGCAAGAGCGGCAGCAATCAGAAGCCTGAGCATCAAACGCCTCCTTCGGCAGTCGCCCGCCGCCGCAGCGCTGCGCCGGTTAGCGCGAACCCCGCGATCAGCAGGCTCCATGCGGCGGTTCGGGGACGGTGGCGGGTGCCTCGACCGAGTCGAAGACGCGGACGCTGCTGATGTCACCGGCGAAATATTCGGAGTAAATGTCGAACTGGCGGCCGAAGCGCGTCGCGGTTCCGGACGTCGTGATCGCCGCCTGTGTCGGCGAATTCACGACGAGGACGTTGTCGACGTAGAACTTGCTCCCGCTTGGCCCCGAGCTGAACAGGAAGTCGTGGACGCCAGTCGGGAAGGCGATGCCGGTGTTGAGGAAATAGTCGGTCGCGCGCATCTCGCCGCCGGGGCGGGTGCCGATGTAGAAGCCGGTGCCGCTCGCCCCTTGCGAGATGATCTCGGTGAAGGTGCTCGGGTTCGGCGTCCCCGAGGCGCGGACGAGGACCGAATAGGTCGTGTTGCCGGTGGGCACGAGCTGATCGGCGAACTGGACATACGCGCTCGACCCGTCGAGGTGGAGCGCATTGCCGCTGACGGTCGCGCCACCGATCAGAAAGCCGTTCGACGTGCCGATTTCGTCGATCACCGCGCCAGGCGTGGCGAAATCATAATAATGGATGAGCGTCGCGTCGGCTCCGCTCAGCGCGGGAGCCGCTGCAATCGCAACGACGAGCGCGCGGGCAAGGTGGGCAGCAAGTCGTCGAGCAATGGCCATGATCAGTCCCCAGGATTGCATTACGTTGAAGGTTTCAGGCGGTACGCGGCACAAACCGATGTCCAGCCCGCCGCCGCAGCGCGGCCCCCGTCAGCGCGAACCCGCCGAGCATCAGGCCCCATATGGCGGGTTCGGGGACGTCGGCGGTGATCGAGTCGGCGGTGACGGAAAGGTTGCTGAAGGTCACCGCGTCATCGGCACGACCCGCGTATTCCTGGAGCATGAAGAGGCCGAGGCGGAAGCGGCCGCTACCGACGTTGCCCGCGATCGCCAAGCGGTCGAGCCCCGTCCCGAGCGACGTAACCGACAGTTCAGTGAAACTGGCGTTGTTGTTCGCGTAGCCGGGCACGTCGTTATACGCGAAGATATCGCCCCCGGCACCGGTGACGACGTCGTTAACGGATAGACCCGATTCTGCCGTGCCCGAGGTACCAGTCGATAAATTGGCGGCGTCGACCGCGATCCGGAATGCACCGCTGACGGTGAAGCGGCTGTATACGCTGACATACCCGTCCGGCGCTGAAGCCGTTCGTGCGACCGTGATGCCGTCGAAGCCGCCTGTCGCACTGTAGCCCGGCGCATTTTTGACGACATAAAAGCTCGACGAAATCGGCACATCGTGGAGCGCGTCAGTAAATACCGCCGCCGCGACCGGCGCGCTGGCCACCGCTGCCGCGATGCCGAGCACCAGCAATATGATCGCCCCGATCACGCCTCGCATCGCAACTTCCCCTGGGCCGCGGGTGCGACCGACCATGGGAACTTGCCGGTCGTTAACCTTTAGGACAAGTTACAAACACTGTTAGAATTGCCGTTAATGCGCGTCGCCCCAACTGATGCCGGTGCCGATTTCGACGCCGAGCGGGACGAACAGCTCGACTGCCGGG
>JBBRQR010000333.1:0-2711 GCA_038226115.1 Sphingomonadales bacterium
CGGCGGATGCCGGACGGGTGCAAAGACTTACTTCGACGTGATCTGCCACTTGATCGGCATCAACTTGCTCGACGCGACCGGCTGCCCATTTTGCAGCGCCGGCTTGAACCGGAAGCGGCGAGACGCGAGCTGACACGACTTTTCGTCGAGCTTGGGAAAGCCGCTCGATGTCGTCACCGAGCAGCCATCGACGCGACCTGTCGTGTTGATCGAAACAGTGATGACCGTGCGCCCCTGTTCCTCAGCGCGCAACGACGCAGGCGGATAATCATCCTCCGACACCGTCGTCGAGCTGCCGATCGCCGTTGCAGCCGAGGTCGGCCCGGTTGGTGCCGGTGGCGCGACCACCGCCGTCGGCGGCGCGACATAGGTCACCGGCGGCGGCGTGTACACGCTCGTCGTCGCAATCGTCGGCGGCGGCGGGGAATCCGTCGCGACGTCAACAATCGGCGGCGGCACGAACGGAGGAATTTCCTGCGTCTTCGGCGGCGGCGGCGGTGGTTCGTCGGGCAGCTTGACCTGCTCCTTGATGTTCACCGATTTCAACGGGTCGACGATATGCTTGATCGCCTTCAGCGCGAGGCCGGTGATCAATGCATAACCGAGAAAGACGTGAATGATGAGCGCCATACCGAGCGCGACCATCCGTCCCCGGCTCATTCCCTGATCCGCGTAAGCCATGACTTAAGCCAAACTCCCTGAATCGACGGGCGCGGATCAACGCCCAAGAATAAAGAAAGGGACGAAACGATCGACCCCTCGGCAGCCCGGCGACCCGCTATTAATTGCGTTCGTCACCGACCTGATGACCGATTAATAGCCGCCGGGCCTGTTTGCCGCAACCCGCTTTGTAATGCGGCGTTCAAGTTTCAACCGGGGTTGAGCCGAGCCTGACTCAGTGGCACGGCAGAGTCGATTGTGGAGAGTACGATGGGCGTAGTGATGCGGACGACGGCGTGGCTCGCGGTGCTGGCGCTCTGTGGCGTGGGGACGGCCGCGGCGGGTGCGGTGGTCATGCCGCCACGCGACACCCCCGTGCGGAGCTTTGCCGATCTCGCCGCGCTGGCCCTCGCCGCGCCGGTCGTCGTCCGTGCAACGATCACCAAGGCCGAGCGGCTGCGCCCACGCGATGCCCCCGACGTCGCGACGGGCACGGCGCGGTTGCTCGTTACCGCCGCGACCACGGCAGCGATCGCGGCACCCGACACCGTCCCGCCGCGCTTGTCGTTGCTCACCGACGTTGCCATCGACGCGAAAGGGCGCCCACCGAAACTCACCGGCGACGATGTGTTGCTGTTCGTCCGTCCGGGGGCGACGCCCGGCGAGATGGCGCTGGTGGCGGCACAAGCGATCGTGCCGTGGACACCCGACGCCGACGCCGCAGTCCGATCGGTGCTGACGGCGGCCCGGCGTGGCGACGACCCCGTCGTCACTGGCGTAACGTCGGCATTCCGCGTTCCCGGCGGCGTCCCCGGCGAGGCCGAAAGCCAGTTCTTCCTCGCCACCAAGGGCGGTAAGCCCGTCTCGCTGGTGGTGTTGACACGTCCGGGGTCGGCGCGGCGGCTGACGATCGCGACCGGCGATGTCATCGACGACGCGGCGCAGCCGATCGTGAAAGACACGTTGCTGTGGTACCGTCTCGCGTGCGGCCTGCCATCGCAGTTGCCGACATCGGTCGGTGCGGCGGGCGATGTCGCCGACGATTATCGCTTCGTTCTGACCAGCCTGGGTGCGTGCGGGCGGACGTTTTAGACGCGCAGGTCTGCTGGGCTGACTTTACGCCCCAACCTACGGCAACTTCGACGCCAGCTCGACGCCGACCGCCGCGCAATCGGCGTAAATATCGGGTTTGCGCGTCGACACCCGCAGCGCGACGACGCCGATCCTCGCCGCGACGAGGTCGTACACCGCGCGGCAGACAGTTTCCTGCAGATTGAACCGGCGTCCGGCGACGAGCGCGACAATTCCCGTGCGCAGTGCGTCGTAATCCCACGCCGCGTCGACGCGGTCGTCCTGCGGGAAATTGGCGTCGTCGAGCCACACCTCGACGTTGATCCGCAGCCGCTGCGGCGTGCCGATCTCGAACGCGTGGAAGCCGATGTCGACCGGCAAATCGAAATCCTCGAGCAAAATCCGCCGTGTCGCCGGGGCAAGGGCGGAGGGGACGAGCCCATGGATCCCGATAAATCCGGTCATTTCGTGTCCATTGGTTTTCCGGCGAGCGCGTCGCCCGCCATATGTTGCACGTCGCGCGGCAGTCCGAGCAAACGCTGGCCGCCGTCGAGCACGAGCGTCTGCGCGTTGTACGTCGGCGTGGCAAGGATGAAGCGCAGCGCCGTAACGATCTCGGCAACCTCGACGCCGCGATGGAGCGGGTTCATCGCATGGACAGCCGCGAAGTTCTCGCGCGATTGCGGCCCGCTGACGAGCGTCACCGACGGTGCGATCGCCGCGACGCGCAGGTGCGGCGCATAGGCGCGCGCGGCAAGCTCGGTCAGCCCGCAAAGGCCGATCTTGCTGACCGTATAGCTGAGGAAATCGGGGTTGAGGCTGGCGAGCTTGGCATCGAGCAGGTTGATGACGACGGCCGGGGTTGTGGGCGCCCCCACCGCCGCGGCAAACGCCTGGATCAACAGTGCCGGCGCTCGCAGGTTGACCGTCATATGCCGGTCCCATTGCGCGGGCGTGAAGTCGGCAAACGTGTCCATGTC
>JBBRQR010000334.1:0-2705 GCA_038226115.1 Sphingomonadales bacterium
AGAGCCCCCTTGCGGATCAGCTCCTGGCTGACTTTGCCGCTGACGCTTTCGGTACGGCGGAAGCTGACGTTGCCGTATTTGGCCTTGAGATCGCTTTGGACCTTGGCGACAACGCGCTGAACCGCCGCTTGATCGCCCGGCGGGAGCGGCAAGCGGATCAGAATGTTGGTTGGCGCGCCGAATTCCTGCAGCGACACGTCGCCGACTTCGAGGCTGCGAACCTCGCCGCGCAAGCGATCGAGCGGCGGAGCTTTCGGAAAGGCGACTTCCATCGTCAAGCCGCCGACGAAGTCGACGCCGAGGTTTAGCCCACGCGTCGCGAGCAACCCGATCGATCCCAGTGTCAGCAGTAGCGTGAGCGCGAACGCGATATAGCGCAGCTTGACGAAGCCGATGTTCGTATTGTCGGGAACGATCTTCATACCACCAAAACCTTCGGTCGTGCGCTCGTCAGCCAGCGCGAGACCATCAGGCGGACGACGGTGACGGCGGTGAAGACGCTGGTCGCAATGCCGATCGACAAGACGACGGCGAACCCCTTGATCGGCCCCGAGCCGAACAGGAACATGATGATCGCGACAATGATGTTAAGGCTGTTCGCGTCCCAAATCGTCCGCGTCGCGTCGCGGAAACCGACTTCGACACTCGCGACGACGCCCCGCCCCTTGCGCTGCTCCTCGCGGATGCGCTCGTTGATAAGGACGTTGGCATCGACCGCCGCACCGATCGTCAGGACGAGCCCCGCGATCCCCGGCAGCGTCAGCGTCGCGCCGAGTACCGACATGACGCCGATAATCAGGATCATGTTGAGGATTAGCGCGAGCACCGAATAGACGCCGAAGCGGCCGTAAGTGACGACCATCAACAACGCAACGGCGAGCACGGCGGTGCCCGCGGCAAGGCTGCCGGCGCGAATCGAATCGGCCCCGAGATCGGGCCCGACGGTGCGTTCCTCGACCGTTTTCAGATCGACCGGAAGCTTGCCCGAACGGAGCAGGATGGCGAACTGGTTGGCGGTTTCGGTCGTGTAATTACCGCTGATGATCCCCGACCCGCCAAGAATCGCGCTGTTGATCCGCGGAGCCGAGATAACCTTGTTGTCGAGAATGATTGCGAACGGCTTGCCGATATTCTCCTGCGTCGCCTTCGCAAACCGCCGCCCTCCGGTCGAATCGAAGCGGAAGGTGACCGCCGGCGAGCCATTGTCGTCCTGGCCGACCTGGCTGTCGACGAGCTGGTCGCCGGTGATCATCGCGCGGCGCCTGACGGTGACGGTGCCGGGTTGGTCGGCGTAGGGCAGGATCTGATCGCCCGGCGGTGCCGTCGTCGCGGCGGGGTCGGCGTTGACGTCGACGAGCTTGAATTCGAGCTTGGCGGTCTTGCCGAGCAGCGCCTTGAGCGCGCTCGGGTCCTGCAGGCCGGGCACCTGAACGACGATGCGGTTTTCGCCTTGGCGAACGATGGTCGGCTCGCGGGTGCCGAGTTCGTCGATCCGGCGACGGATAACCTCAACCTCCTGCTCCATCACGCTGCTGGTCGCGGCCGCGATGCCGGCTTCGGTCGGGGTAAGCGTGATGCGGTTACCGTCGACCACCGCGACCTCGACGTCGCGCTCCCCGGTGAGGTTTCCGACCGGGCGGGTGACCTTGCGCAATGTCTCGACGGCGCGGTCGAGCTGGGTCGGGTCGATCACGGTCACCGCGACGGCGTTGCCGGTCTGCCCAAGGTCACGGAACTTGACCCCACCCCCGTCGGCGTCGGCCAGTTCGGTCCGCGCGATCTCGGTCAGGCCATCGAGCTTCTGCTGGCGGATATCGGCGATCGCGGCCTCAAGCAGCAGGTAGCTGCCACCGCGCAGGTCGAGGCCGAGGCTGAGGGTCGACTTCGGAATGCCGGGGATTTGCTTGAGGATTGCGGCAGGAATGAAGTTGGGTAACGCGCAGAACAGGCCGATGACCAGCGTGGCCAGAATCGCCCACACCTTCCACTTCGGAAAGCCGAGCATATTAGTTTTTGGCGTCGTTGGCGGCGGCAGGAAGCGGCTTGGTCCGCACGTCCGACAGGGTGCCCTTGACGACGCGAAGCTTGACGCCGGTCGCGACCTCGACTTCGAGTTCGCCCTCGGCGACCTTGGTCACGCGCCCGATCAGCCCGCCGCCGGTGACGACCTCATCGCCGCGCTTGACCGCGTCGAGCATCGCCCGGTGCGCCTTGGCGCGCGACTGCTGAGGGCGGATCATCAGAAAGTAGAAGATCACGAAGATCGCGATGATCGGCACGAACTGGATCAAACCGGCCATCGCGCCGCCAGCAGGAGTGGCAGCCGCCTGGGCATAGGCGGGGGAAGAGAACATGAACGGTTTCCGTCGCGGACAGGGATTGCTGCGGCTCTATAGCCGAAGGGGCGTAAGGCGCAAACGGGAACGCATCGCCCGCACGATGGCCGCGTCGTGCCACGATGCTGGCCTTGGTCGATACGACAACGGTATGAGGGCTGATGGACATCGATCGATCGACCCTCACCCGCATCGCTGATGCTCTTGACCGCATCGCGCCCCCGGCCGGGCGCGCCGCCGACCCGGCGGTCGGCGGGGCGTTCGTCTTCGATCGCGGCATCCTGCGCGCCGTCGTGCCGCCGCCCGCGCAGCCGCTGGCGCGCTTTATTGGGATCGACGCCCAGCGCGACGCCCTGCTCGCCAACCTCC
>JBBRQR010000335.1:0-2700 GCA_038226115.1 Sphingomonadales bacterium
GACTGGGTCGCCGCCGCCGCCGCTGCCGCCGTTCGCGCCGTCTCGACATCGGCATCGCTCATCAGCCCGTCGGCACGCAGCCGCTTGGCGCGGGCGAGCACGAGGCTGGCCGCATTGGCCTCGCTCGCCGCCTTGGTCGCATCGAGCCGCGTCGTCGGTGTCGGCGCGAGGGTGGCAATGATTTGACCGGCGTGGACGGCGGTTCCGTTCGGCGTGAGAATTTGCGTCAGCCGCGCCTCGACCTCGATCGCCAACGCGCGTTCGGCCCCCGGCCCCGCCTCCGCCGCGCCGTAGAGCGCGACCATCCGCGCCGCCGCGCCGGTCGTTGCAATCGCCGTTTGCACCGTCGCGACGGGATCGGGGGCCTTGTCCTCGGCGGGCGGCGGCGAACACGCGGCGAGCAGCAGCACCGTCCCCGCCAGTGGAAGCGTCAACCGGATCATCGAGGCCATCCTTCGCGCAGGGTTCCGGTCAGGAGTTCGAGGGCGATCGTCTGTTCGGCGATCGTCTGGTCGAGGGTGACGAGCGCGAGGTCGCGGTCGCGCACCGCTTGCGTCGCCGCATCGCCGGTCGCCCGAGGCAGATCGCCGCGCTTGCTCGCGCGGACCATCGCCTCGGCATAGCGCCGCAGCGGCGGCAGCGCGGCCATCAGCGCGGCGCGCTGGCGCGTCGATGTTTCGACGTTCCGCACCGCGTCGGTGATATCGGCGCGCGTCGCAAACAGCCGCGCCTCATATTCGGCTTTCAACTGAACGCGGGTTGCGGTCGCGATGGCGATGCCGCCGCGATTGCGATTCCACAGCGGGAGGGTGAAGCCGACCTGCGGCCCGAGCGTGCGGTTGTTCGCGGTATCGCGGGCCCCCGACAGCGCGAGCGACAGCGTCGGAAATTGTTCGAGCACCTGCTTGTGCGTCTCAGCTTCCTGCGCCTGATAGCCAGCGCGCAGCGCCGCCAGATCGAGCCGCCGGTCGAGCGCCAGCGCGACCAGCGCAGCAGGTGCGGGCAGCGGCGCGGCAGCGGGGGTGGGCGCGATCCGCAAGACCGTCGCCGGGGGCACACCAAGCTGCTTGTTGAGATCGCCCCGCGCCGCGACCAGCGCGCTTTCGGCGGTTCGGCCCTTGTCGGCGGCATCGAGCGCCGCCTGCCGCCGGAGGTCGAGTTCGGCCCCCGCAATGTCGCCGCGCCCGGCCGCGTGCAGAACCGTGTCGAGAACGCTCGACGCTTGCGCGGCAGTCGCGCGGGTCAGCTCGTTCGCCGTCGTCAACGCGACGATGCGAACCCCGAGCAGGCGCGCCTGCCCTGCCGCCTGCCACTCCGCCCACGCTAGGTCGAGACGGACTTGTTCCTTGGTCGCCGCCTGCGCCTGTCGGGTGACGCGGCGCAAGCGAAGCTGATTGAGGTCGACGGCAATCTGGCCGCTAAAGCCGTTGAATGGATCGGGGCCGCTGATCCGTTGATCGAAACCGGCCTGCGCCGTCGGGTCGGGCAGCAGCCGCGCCGCGAACGCCTGCGCGCCGCTGACTCCGGTCTTCGCGCGCAGCGCCTTAAGGTCGGGACTTTCAAGAATTGTGATTACCGACAACGCATTGAGCGTCAGCGGCGCATTGAGGTCGATCGGTTGCGCGGTGAGGAATGGGCGGTCGATCGCACTGGCCGCCACCGACAGCGCGGCAACATCGGGAGCGGCAAACAGCGCCGTCGGCGACCGCAGCGGGTCGACGGCATAATGGGCGCACCCGCTCGGTACCCCGGACAGAAGCAGGGCGGCGACGCGGATACGGCGACGAAAGGTCGGCGGAACGAAAGACATTGTGCCGACGGCCTCGAATCTCAGAACTTCACCGAAGCCTGCACATAGACCAACCGCCCGAGCGGCGAATAGGTCGAAACGTCGGCGGTGTTGTCGGTATACGCCGCGCTCGGGGTGAAGACGTTGGTCGATACCGGCGGCATCCGGTCGAACACGTCGTTCGCGCCGACGGCGAGGCTGAAGCCGTTGGGATGACCCTCGCGGTCCTTGACCTGATACGCGACGCGAAGGTCGAAGGTCGTGTACGGCTTTATCCGCCCGGCAAATGCGGTCGCCGGGGTCTTCGCCGAATTGGTTTCGTAGGTAATGCCGCCGGCCCCGAGGTCGTGGACTGCCGAGACATAGGTGTTGCCGAGGACGATATCGAAATTGCCCATCGACCAGTCGAGCGTGGTGTACGACCGGAATTTCGGCAAGACACCCTGAACGCCGGTGCCGCCGTTGGTCGCCGTTCCGGCATATTCGTAGAACTTCTGCGATGGGATCGCCTGGAACCGATAGCTGATGAAATAGGCCATCGCCGACGTCATCGAAAAACTGCCCCAGCCGTGGGTCGGCACCGAATAATCGATCGTCGCGTTGACCGTTTTAACGCGGATGCCGCCAAGGTTGGTGAAGCGGTCGATCGCATAGACATTGTTGTAATTGGCCGGATCGGCGGCGAGATAGGCGCGCAGATCGCCGGGGTTGGTGAACGGCGTCGCGCCGGGCGATCCGGGGAAGTTGCCTTTTGCGATGTTGCCCGAGAAGATCGACGCTGCGCCATTCTGGTTGACGTCGAGGAAAATGTTACTGAAGCCGATGCCGCCGGGGAAACCGGCTTCCTTTATGAAGCTATAGTCTGCCTCGATCCGCAGGCGCGGGACGAAGGCGGGCTTGAATACGGCACC
>JBBRQR010000336.1:0-2681 GCA_038226115.1 Sphingomonadales bacterium
CGTCGGGCGCGGTGGCGCTTTCCATTCTGGCTTCTGGGGCAGGCGGCATCGGCGCGGTTAGACGAGCAACACCGAATCCAAGGGCAGCGGCAAGCGCAAAGCCTGTCGCAGCCCCGACATAGAGGCGGGTCTGATTGGTCATTGGACCGGTTCTCCGGTGATGGTTAGGCCCCGCAATCGGGCGAGCGACGCGCGAGCGTCGAGACGGGCGGTGGCGGCATCGAGAACCACGGCGCGAGCAGCACCTAGCCCATGCCGCGCAACGAGCAGTTCGCTCAGCGGGGATTTTCCCGCTTCATAGGCGATCCGGGCGAGGCGATAGGTTTCGCTGGCGGTCGTCATGGTTTTTGCGGCGGCGGCGGCGCGGACATCAGCGGCGTCAACCATCGCAGTGCCGCTGCGAAGCCCCGCCTGTGCATCGAAGCGCGCCGCGGATGCGCGAGCCTGCGCGACGCGTGCGTCGGCCTGGGCAGCAGCGACATTGCCTCGGTTGCGATCAAAGATGTTGAGCGGGATCGCGATACCGGCGAGCAACGCATTGGCGCGGTCGCCCTCAAGCCTGCGGACGCCGAACTGCGCGGTGACATCTGGAATGGAGCGCTTGCGTTCTGCAGACACGCGCTTGTCAGCGGCTAATCGCTCGGCCTCTGCGGCCAGATAGGCCGCGTTGGTCAGTGGATCGACTGGGCCGACAGCGGGTTGCGCAGCCAAACGATCGAGCAACGATTCGGACAGGCTGGTATAGGGTATGTCGACTCCGGCGAGCGCCGACAGCCGCGCTAGCGTCGCCGCCCGGTTGGCCTTGGCACCTTCCAGATCGGCTTGCATCGCATCGACCTCGGTTTCGGCCTGAAGCGCGCGCAGCCGCGCTTCTTTGCCCGCCGATACGAGTGCACGGGTGAGTGTCAGAACGGCGGTCGCTTCCTCGACCTCGTCCTCGGCCAGCGCAATGCGCCGCTCGGCAATCTCGACGGCGGCATAGGCGCGCGCGAGATCATAAGCGTAGCCAATACGACCTTCACGGCTGCGTGCTTGCGCGGCAACAATGCCGGCTTCGCCTGCCGCGACCCGCGAGCTGCGCTTGCCACCGATCTCGATCGGCTGATTCAGTTGGAGTGTCGTCTCAGCCCGATCGAACCTCGAATAGGGGGCAGAGCCAGCGACGTTCTCGGTATAGAGGCTTACCGTCGGATTAGGGCGGGCGCGTGCTTGCTCTGCCAAGCCACGCGCGCGCTCTATTTCGGCATCGAGCACGATCATGCGCGGTGAGCCCGCCGTCTGTCTCAGCAGTTCGGCGAAAGGCGGCGCGGGGTCCGCCCACACCGGTTGAGCAGCGCCAAGCACCACCAGCGACCCGGCCAGCGCATGCCTGCGCCAGCGGCCAAAATTGCCGTTCATTGTTGATTGTCCTTACGCAAGTTGATCCGCGAAACGCGCCGTCAGCGCGGTGCGACGATCAATCTCGCGGCGGTCGCAATAATGATGCAGGATCGAGCCCCGCGCGGAGCGCGTCGATGGCGACTATCCAGACCCGGCTGGTCAATTGGGCCGTCACCGAGAGTCCCGCTCCAGCCGAAAATGACAACCCCAACCCGACAGCATGCGCGGCAAGATGGACGGCAGCATCCGGATCGTCGTCACGATCATCGGGGTGAGATGCGTGGGCGACGGAAACGAGGTGGGTTGGATCGTCGTCATGGACCTGCGCCGCATGCCAAGTCGACAAAGCAAACATCCCGGCAATAGCCATGAAGGCCAGCAAAGCGGAAAACATCCTGACAGGAGGGCGTCGAGCGATCACGATCAACAGCCTAGGCGACGTGCCGCGATGCAGCAAGGATCGACGTCAATCATCGTCCCGGCCACTTCGGATGCAGCTTGTCGATAATAAAAGGGTGCTCGCCTGCGGCATGGTCGCTCTGGTGGGGATGGTCGATAGGCAGATCGGCATGGTCATGAGACACGACATCCGAGTTATTCGCTGGCCACAAACACAGTGCTGCAACTGTGCCGATGGCGGCGACTACTGCCATCGCGCCGAACGCGGTCGCCATTCCGACGCGAGCACCAAGTTGTCCAACCAACGGATAGCAGATCAGCCAGCAAATATGGCTGAGTGCGAATTGTGCGGCAAACAGCGCTGGGCGATCATCAGCATTGGCAGATCGTTTAAGCAGCCGCCCCGAAGGCGTTACGCTCATCGAATAGGCCACGCCCATCACGAGCCATCCGCCGAGCAAAATAAACCAATAGCCAGAGCTGTGGCCCATCGTCGCGGTCAGCACGGCCAGAATTGCCAAAGCGGCCACCAGCACAGCCGCTGCCGCGAGCATAACGGTGCGGTCTGCAATCTGGTCGAGCAACTTTGGCAGCGTGAGCGCCGCCGTAATCGAGCCGCCGCCGAACGCCGCCAGCGTGAGCGCGACGTCGCGTTGCGAAAGGCCAAGCCCGCGCACAATGACGACGGTGTTGACGATCACCATCGCACTCGCCGCCGCCGCCGCCAATGTCAGCGCTAGCAGGCCGCGCAGCCGGGGCGTGCCGAGATAGATGCGGATACCGCGCGTCGTCTTGTCATAAATGCCCCCGGAGTCTTCGACCACCTTGGGGCGCGGCAGCACGGTCGAAACGACCAGCATCGCCGAGGCTGCAAAACCAATTGCGGTGCCTGAAAACAGCCA
>JBBRQR010000337.1:0-2634 GCA_038226115.1 Sphingomonadales bacterium
AACGCGATCAGTGTCAGGCCGTGCAGCCCGTCGTCGCTGACCGCATCGATGTACCACCAGCGGTAGCCGCCCGGCGCAACCTCGCTGTCGAACGCGGGGCCGGGATCGGTGAGCGCTTTTCCCACGCCGTGAATGCTCCCGCGAGGTCCCGCGCCGTCATCGTTCACGCGAGTTCCCGCGCCGTCGTCGTTCACGCGAGTTCCCGCGCGACCGCCTCCGCTGCCAGTCGCCCCGACAGCGCCGCCATCGGCACGCCCGCTCCCGGATGCGTCGCCCCGCCCGCAAGGAATAGCCCCGGCACCCGCGTTGTCGCTCCCGGTCGCTGGAAGCTCGCCCGCCAGCCGTGCGATGCCCGCCCGTACAGCGCCCCGCCCGTCGCCGGGAACAAATGCGCAAAATCCGCTGGTGTTGTCCGCACGGTCTCGACCGGTGTCACCATTAGCCCGCACGCGGCCAGCCGTGCGAAGGTCGCCGCTTGGCATTGCTCGATCTCCCCCCGGGTCAGCGCATCCCCTGTTGCCGGGGCGTTGACGATCATGTGCAGCGCTTCGGTGTTGTGTCGAGTCCCCCCGGCGGCATGGTCGCCCGCGCAAACATAAACACTCGGTGCACGCGGCAGGCGTCCAGCCGCGAGATCGGCGAACTCGGCGGCATAATCGTCGCTGAAAAAAACATTATGGTGATCGAGTGGGAAGCCGGTTGTCGTCGCCGCCATCGTCAGGGTCATCGCCGACAGCGACCGGTCGCGTGAGCGCAGCGGGGGTACGGCACCCGCCGCCGCCGCGCCGAACAGTCCGGCGGCAATCGCCTGCGGGTCGGCATTGACGATGACCGCAGCTGCCTCAATCCGTTCGCCGTTCGCCAGCACGACGCCGTCTGCGCCGCCCCGCCCGATAGCGATTTCGGCGACCGGCGCGGCATAGCGGAACGTCGCGCCGTGCTGTGTCGCGAGTGCTTCGAAGGCGCGGGCGATCTGATGCATGCCACCCGCGACCGCCCACACCCCGCTCGCCTCGACGTGCGCGATGAGCATCAGCGTCGCGGGAGCGGCGAACGGCGACGCCCCCGAATACGTTGCATAACGCCCGAATAATTGCCGCATCCGGGGATCATGGAAATAGCCTTCGAGCGCCCCCCAAAGCGTCGCAAATGGCTTGATGCTGAGCAGATCACCGGGACGCGTCAGCCCGATCCGTCGCGTCAGCCCGAGCGGCGACGTCGCCGGCTTGGTCAGAAATGTGTCGGCGAGCGTACGATAGGTCCGCGCCGCCTCGGCCATGAACGCCGTGAAGCGCCGCGCTTCGCCCGCCCCGGCGAAGGCCCCGATTGCGTCCGCCGACGCTGCCGCGTCGGCGAATAGATCGAGCCGCGCGTCGCCCCACGCATGGCGCGCCAGGGTCGTCACTGGGGCCAAGGTCAGATGATCGGCAAGGTTGGCCCTGGCGGCGGCGAAAATCTCCTCGAAAACATGGCGCATCGTGAAAACCGTCGGCCCGGCGTCGATCGCGCGCCCGGCAGCGACGACCTCGCGCAGCTTGCCGCCGGGCGTCGCCGCCGCCTCGCATACAGTGACTGCGTACCCCTGCGCGGCGAGGAGTGCGGCGGCGGTCAGGCCGCCGATTCCCGCCCCGATGATGACGATTGGCTTGGACATCGCTGCAGCATAGCGCGGCGAGCGCGGATGGCGACTGTCGGTTCGCGCTGTCCTACAGCTATTTGTTCGTGATATATCGGCGCGATGATGCGGTGCTCTTCTCTTTTTCAGACCCCCGGCGTGACGAAAGCGGGGCGCGAGAAAGAAATAAGTTTTCGTCGTGGGCGTGACCTTCGTGTGAACTTAGCGCATCTGGTTGATAAATCCGACCGTATTGCTCGCTAATTGACCGAAACGGTTAAATATGGCCCTCAAGCAGGGCTTGTCGGAGGCTGGCGCGAACGCTGGATCCTCTGGCGCAACGCGCGACTGGCCGACCCCGGCTTCCAGAGATGGGCCGCGCGCTTCCCGCTGACACGCCCGATCGCGCGGCAACGCGCAGGCAAGCTGTTCGATGTCGTCGCCGGGTTCGTCTATTCGCAGGTTGCCGCCGCCGTTGTCGAAACCGGGTTGCTGCCGTTCGTTCACGCTTGCCCGCGCACCCTCGCTGCGATCGCGCTGCATACCGGTCTGCCCGTCGACGGAGCCGAGCGGCTGGTGCTCGCGGCCACGGCGATCGGGCTAACCGAGCGCGTCGGTGACCGCTGGCTGTTGGGGGCCGACGGCGCGGCACTGATCGGCAACCCCGGTGTCGCCGAGATGATCGCGCACCACCGCTATCTCTACGCCGATCTCGCCGATCCGCTAGCCCTGCTGCGGCGACGCGGCGGGACGTTGGCCAATTATTGGGCCTATGCCGAAGCCGATCCGCACCGCGTCGAGGCGTATTCGGCATTGATGGCGGCATCGCAACCGGGCATCGCAAGCGCCGTGCTCGACGCCTACCCGGTCGCGCGCCACCGTCGTCTGCTCGACATCGGCGGCGGGCAGGGAGTATTCGCCGCCGCCGCGCTCGACTGCGCGTCGCAGTTGACAGCGACGGTATTCGACCTGCCTGCCGTCGTTGCCCGCATTACCGATCCGCGCATC
Organism: Sphingomonadales bacterium; assembly: GCA_038226115.1. Classification (GTDB taxonomy): domain Bacteria; phylum Pseudomonadota; class Alphaproteobacteria; order Sphingomonadales; family Sphingomonadaceae; genus Polymorphobacter_B. The sequence continues at coordinate 2,624 of JBBRQR010000337.1, forward strand.
GAAACGGTGGG